>DASVEC010000300.1:0-4588 GCA_036380755.1 Iamia sp.
GGCCGAGGACGGGGCGTGATCCGCGACCCGCTGGAGGAGGTGCTGGGGGCGTCGCTGCGGACCGGCGACGACGCCACCCTCGACGGCGTCGACCCCGGCGCCCTGCGGGACCTGCGCCTGGCCCGCCGGCGCTTCGGCGTCGCCCTCCCCCCGCCGTTCGTCCCCGTGCCCCACCGGCCCGCCGACCTGCCGCTCCGCCCCGCGGGCCCCGGCGACGGGGCTGCCCTCGCCGCCGTCCAGCGCCGGGCCTGGCGGCGCGACTACCGGGGCCTGCTCTCGGACGCCTTCCTCGACGACCTCGACTTCTCCTACCTGGGCGCCTACTGGACGGGCCGGGCGACGGTGAGCCCCACGCCCCGGCACCGGCTCCTCGTGGCCGGACCCCCGGGCGAGGTCCACGCCCTGGTCGACGCCGGTCCGGCCCGGGACGACGACGCCCCGACCGGCCCCGACGGGCTGCCCGCCTGGGGCGAGATCCGCAGCCTCTACGTCGACCCCTCGGTGCAGGGCGAGGGCCTCGGCACCGCCCTCCTCGCCGCGGCCACGGACGAGCTGCAGGCCCAGGGGAGCACCGTGCTCGTGCTGTGGGTCGTCGAGGGGAACGACCGGGCGCGCCGGCTCTACGAGCGGCGGGGATGGGTGGCCGACGGCGGCCGGAAGGTCACCCCGGTGGCCGACGAGGAGCTCGCGGAGGTCCGCTACCGCTGGTCGCGGGGGTGACGGCGGGGCGCGGCGCGGCTGGCGGGAGACGGGGCGTAGCCTGGCCCGATGGATCGGTGGTCGGAGGACGAGGACGCCGAGGAGCAGCGCCCGCTCCGGCACGGCGCGCCCCGCGACGCCGAGGCCCCGATCGAGCTGTCGTGGGACGGCGATCCCGATCTGTGGGACGACGAGCTGTCGGCCGAGCAGGCCGCCGACGACGAGCTCCCCCCGTTCGAGGAGCGCTACGACCCCGAGGAGCTGGCCACCATCGAGGCGGGGCCGCGTCGATCCGACGAGCCGGTCACCAAGGTCTCGCAGTGGCGCCGGCGATCGGCGTTGGGAGCCGTGCTCACGGGCATGGCCCTCGGCCTGCAGGAGGTCTTCGACCCCGAGGAGGAGCGCTCGATCGTGATCGAGGTCGACGCCGACGGCGAGCCCCTCGACCTGCCGATCCAGCTCTTCCTCGACCCCGACTCGCCGGCCGGGAGCCTCTGCGTCGTCCACGCGTCCGACAACCGGAAGCCCCCGGTGGTCTGACCCGCCAAAGATGAGCACAGACGCCACGCTGCGGTGGACCGACGACCACTGCCACCTCCACCACGCCGGCCCCACCCACGTGGGCCACGCCTTCGCTCCCGTCGACGAGGTCGCCGAGGTCCTCGACGACGCCGCCGCCCACGGGGTCGAGCGGATGATCACCGTCGGGTGCGACGTCGCCGACTCGATCGCCGGTGCCGACGCGGCCGCGGCCCACCCGGGTCGTCTCTGGGCCACCGCCGGGGTCCACCCCCACGAGGCCCGGCACGGCATCGAGGGCCTGGAGGCGATCCTCGACCGGCCCGAGGTCGTGGCCGTGGGGGAGTGCGGTCTCGACTACCACTACGACCACTCGCCCCGCACGGCCCAGCGCGAGGTGTTCGCGGCCCAGATCGCCCTGGCCCACGCCCACGACCTGCCCCTGGTGATCCACACCCGGACGGCCTGGGACGACACCTTCGCCATCCTCGACGCCGAGGGCACGCCCCGGCGCACCGTGTTCCACTGCTTCACCGGCGGCGCCGAGGAGGCCCGGCGGTGCCTCGACCGAGGCGCGGTGCTGTCGATCTCGGGACTGGTCACCTTCAAGACCGCCGACGACATCCGGGAGGCGGTGGCGCTGGCGCCGCTCGACGCCCTCATGGTCGAGACCGACAGTCCGTTCCTCACCCCCGTGCCGCTGCGGGGCCAGCCCAACCTCCCCGGCTACCTGCCCCTCGTGGGCGCCGGTGTCGCCGCGGTGAAGGATCTCGGGGTCGAGGAGGTGGCCGCGGCGACGTGGGCCACCGCCGAGGCCTTCTACGGGCTGGCGCCGGCTTGACCCTCACCCGCACGCAGGCGGTGGCCCTGTTGGAGGAGCACGGCCTCTCGCCGTCGCGCGCCCTCGGCCAGAACTTCGTCGTCGACCCCAACACGGTGCGACGCATCGCCCGGCTGGCCGACGTCGGGCCGGGCGACCACGTGGTCGAGATCGGCGCCGGGCTGGGGTCGCTCACCCTCGCCCTGGCCGACACCGGCGCCACGGTGACGGCCGTCGAGATCGACCGCCACGTGCTGCCCGTGCTGCGCACGGTCGTGGCCGACCGCGGCGTGGCCGTCGTCGAGGGCGATGCCATGGAGCTCGACTGGGAGCCGGTGCTGGGCGGCGCCGAGCGCTGGGTGCTGGTGGCCAACCTCCCCTACAACGTGGCCACGCCGCTCGTCCTCGACCTGCTCGACGGCGTCCCGGCCATCGACCGCATGCTGGTGATGGTCCAGCGGGAGGCGGGCGAGCGGCTCGCCGCCGACGTGGGCGACCCGGCCTACGGCATCCCGTCGGTGAAGGTCCGCTACTGGGCGACGGCCCGGCTCGTCGGCAAGGTCGGGCCCGACGTCTTCCTGCCCCGCCCCAAGGTCGACTCCGCCCTGGTCTCGATCGAGCGCCGCCCCGCGCCGGCGACCGATGCCGATCCCGAGCGGCTCTTCGCTCTCGTCCGCGCCGGGTTCGGCCAGCGCCGCAAGATGCTCCGCCGCTCGCTGGCCGGACTGGTCGATCCGGGAGCCTTCGCCGCCTCCGGCGTCCGCCCCGAGGCCCGGGCCGAGGAGCTCTCGGTCGACGACTGGGGCCGCCTCGCCTCCGCGTGAGGCGCACACCTGTTCGCTATCGTCGGCGGGATGCCGGTGCCCGAGACCCTCAGCCGGGCCCAGGCCCGTCGCATCGCCCTGGCCGCCCAGGGCTTCACCGAGCCCCGCATCGGGCTGCAGGGCAAGCGGGTCGACCGCCGCCACGTGCACCGGGTCCTCGACCGGGTCGACCTGGTGCAGATCGACTCGGTCAACGTGTGCGTGCGCAGCCAGGAGATGCCGCTGTTCTCCCGGCTCGGGCCCCATCCCCGCGACCTGTGGCACCGCATGGGCCAGGCCCACGAGGTGTTCGAGTACTGGGCCCACGAGGCCTCGCTGCTGCCCGTCGACCACTGGCCGCTGCTGCGATGGTCGATGGAGACGGGCCGGATGTGGAGCGGGCCGCGCGAGCTGGCGCAGCGGCGGCCCCACTACATCGAGGCCGTGTTCGAGGAGGTCGAGGCCCGGGGTCCGCTCACCGCCGGCCAGCTGTCCGATCCGGGCACCAAGCAGAAGGGCATGTGGGCGCGCTCCGACGGCAAGACGGCGCTCGAGTACCTCTTCGGGCTGGGCCGCATCACCGGCCGGCGCGACCCCAACACCTTCGCCCGCATCTACGACACCCTCGAGCGGTCGATCCCGGCCGAGGTGCTGGCCCGGCCGGCGCTGTCCGAGGCCGATGCCCGGCGCGAGCTCGTCGACCGGGCGGCCCGGGCCAACGGCATCTCCGCCGAGCGCTGCCTCACCGACTACCACCGGCTCAACGGGCCCAAGACCCGTCCGCGCATCGCCGAGCTGGTCGAGGCCGGCCGTCTGATCCCCGTCGAGGTCGAGGGGTGGCCCCGGACGACCTACGTGCACGTCGACGCCACGCTGCCCCGCTGGGTCCGGGCCCGGGCCCTGCTGACGCCGTTCGACTCGCTGATCTGGGAGCGGCGCCGGCTCGAGGAGCTGTTCGGCTTCCACTACCGGATCGAGATCTACGTGCCGCCGGAGAAGCGGGTCCACGGCTACTACGTGATGCCGTTCCTGCTGGGCGACCGTCTCGTGGCCCGGGTCGACCTCAAGGCCGATCGGGCCGTACGCACCCTGCGGGTCCAGTCCGCCTTCCGCGAGCCGGGCACCGTCGAGGCCGACGTGGCCGAGGCCCTTGCGGCCGAGCTGGCCGTCATGGCCGGCTGGCTCGGGCTCGAGCAGGTGGCGGTCGAGCCCCGCGGCGATCTGGCTCCGGCCCTGCGGGCGGCGGCGGCCGTCACCCCGGTCGAGGCCTGACCGTCAGCGGACCCCGCCGCACCGGGTGTTGAACCAGGCGATCACGACCGACCGGCGGGGATCGCCCGACGCGTCGGCGGCCGAGCTCCGGTAGGCCTCGGCCAGCTCCTCGACCGCGGGCCGGACGTCGTCCGGGGCGCGGGCGCCGGCGTCCTCGAGGGCGGTGGCCGAGGTCTCGCGGCTGGCGGTGTCGGTGCCGACGACGGCCAGGTCGGCGCGGGCCAGCGCCTCGCAGGTCGAGCGCTCCTCGGGGACGATGGCCGTCCGCCCGGCGATGCCGGGCTCGGCCGGGACCGCGGCGCGCGAGCAGCCGGCCAGCAGGACGACGGCCAGGACGGTCAGGGTGGGGGCGAGCGCACGCATGCAAGGGCCGACGGTGCCTGAAGCCCCCTTGCCGTCCGTGCGCGGCGTGACGTCCGGCGGGTCCCCCCCCGCGAGCTTTGAGCGTTTCTCCCTGCTGAGCAGGGTGAAACGC
>DASVEC010000301.1:0-3151 GCA_036380755.1 Iamia sp.
GTCGACATGGACACGAGCTTCGTCTTCCACGGGACCAACGCCCACCGCGACGGCGACGAGGTCGTCCTGCGGGTGAACAAGCTGCGGTCGGCCTTCGGCCCCGAGGGCGACCTGGTCGCCTCGCGGCTCACCGAGTGGCGGATCGGCACCGGTGGCACCGAGCTCACGCTGGCCCAGGAGCAGCTCAACGATGTCGACATGGACCTGCCGTCGATCGATCGGCGCCGCACCGGCCTCCCCAACCGTCACGCCTGGTACGTCACGACCGACGACACCGGCGACTACGGCTTCGAGTTCGCCGGCACCCTCCACCGCGACATGCGGACGGGGCGGGAGCAGGTCTGGGACCCGGGCCCCCACGAGCGGGCGGGCGAGGTGTTCTTCGTCCCCGCCGATCGGGGTGAGGGCGAGGGGTGGCTGCTGACCTTCGCCTACGACCGCACCACCGACACCTCGGCGCTCGCCATCCTCGACGCCCAGGACGTGGCCGCCGGCCCCGTCGCCCGGATCCACCTCCCGGTGAAGGTCCCCTTCGGGTTCCACGGCCTGTGGATCCCGGAGGAAGACATCTAGGCGGCGACCAGCAGCGAGCTGGAGCGGGCGACCACCCGGGCGACCAGGAGGTCGAGCTCGGCGTCGACGGTGCGGTGCACCGACGCGGCCGAAGCCAGGGCGCGGCCCACCCGGTCGAGGGCGACGATGCGCTCGGCGAGCAGGGCGGCGCCGTCACCGACGCCACCGGCCGCGAGGGGCACGTTGGCCTCGAGGGCGCCCGGGCGGCAGGCGGCCTCGTCGACCAGCGCCGCCGAGCGGTGGAAGGCCTCGGCCCCGGTCTCGCCGCCGGGCGCCGGCAGGCTCCAGCGGCCGAGGTACTCGGCCGTCCAGAGGTTGGCGAGGGTGGCCGACCGGATCAGCCGATCGACCTCGGGGTCGCCGGCGGCGTACAGCACGGCCCGGTCGACGACCCGACCGGTGGCGAACAGGGCCCGACGGTGGAGGAGGACGAGCTCGCCGGGAGCCCGGACGGGGAGGTTCGTGGTGGTCATGGCGCCCACCGTCCGCCCGACCGCTTGCCGACCGCCTGCTGGGACCTTGTCAGGCGAGACCGGCCAGGACGGCGACGACCTCCTCGACCAGCTCGCCGCGCGTGGCGGTGCGCCCCCTCGCCTCGGCCGCACTGCGAACCGCGGCGGGGAGGGCATCGTCGATCTCGGCCCGCAGCCCCGCCAGGCGCTCGATCTCGGGACCCATCACGGTCGAGGCCTTGGGGTCGTGCTCGGCCGCGGCCAGCACCACCAGCGCCAGCTCGTGCTCGCCCACCGCCACCAGCAGCTCACAGGTGATGCGCAGCGTGGTCCACACCTGGGGCCACATGCCGATCCGGGCCGTGGCCCGGATGACGTCGCGGCACGCCGGCGCCGCCTCGCCGATGCTGCCCTGGCGCACCAGGACGGCCGCCCGTCCGATGCGGGCGATCTCGCGGGTGTAGGTCGTGCCCATGGCGTCGCTCAGCCGGGCGGACCGGGCGTACCACTCGACGGCGGCGTCGGGATCGGGCGCGGCGGCCATCTCGCCGTAGGTGAAGGCGACGAAGCCATCGGTGGCCGACCCTCGGTCGAGCAGGTCGGCCTGGTCGTCGATCCACGCCTGGGCACCGTCGACGTCGCCGGTGTAGAGGCGCATCAGGGCGGCGCAGCCCACCCCGACGGCGGCGGCGAAGTCGGGGACGGTGGGATCGTCGAGCAGCTCGCGGGCCATGGCCTCCACGGCGCCGACGTCACCGGTGAACATGGCGTTGGGCATCGCCGCGAACGTCGCCGACCAGCGCCGGGGGTGGCCGGGCGGCAGCACCGCCAGCGCCGCGGCCAGCAGGTCCTCGGCCGCCTCGGTCTCGCCCCCGATCCAGGCCGCCACCCCCGCGGCCAGCGAGCACAGCGCCTGGTCCTCGTCGAGCGGACCGGAGCCGGGGGCGGGGGCGAGGACCCGCAGGCGCTCCAGGATCTCGACCTGCGGGTCGTCGTAGACGAGGGTCGACGCCTCCGCCGCGAGGGGCCCCAGCCCCTCCCGTTCGGCCGCGCTCTCGACGGCCAGGGCGGCCGCCAGGTTGGCCAGCTCCCGCCGGAACAGGACGGTCGAGAGGGCCGAGCGGCTCATCCGCAGGTTCTCGGTCCGCCCGACGTGGGCGGTCATCCACGCCCGCAGCCGACCGCGGGCGTCGGCCCGCTGCGCCGGTGAGAGGTGCTCCAGACCGACCCGGCGCACGACCTCCAGGGCCCGGTAGCGGGGCGGGTCGGCGCCCAGGTCGACGTCGACCAGCGACGCCTCCACCAGCTCCCCGAGGGCAGCCGCCGCCGGCCCCGCGCCCTCCGGGAAGAGGTGGTCGAGCGCCTCGAGGGTCACCCCGCCCGGGGCGACCGAGAGCTGGTCGAACAGGTCCCGGGCGCCGGGTGAGAGCAGGCCGTAGGACCACTCGACGGCCGACGTCACGCTCTTGCGGCCGGGGCCGCCGGCCGTCGCCGGCTCGACCACGTCGAGGGCCACTGCCAGCTGGGCGTCGAGCTGGGCCAGGCCGAAGACGGCCTCGCGGCCCGCGGCCAGCTCCAGGGCGAGGGGCAGGCCGTCGAGCTGCCGGCCGATCGAGCGCACCAGCGCCTCGACCTCGGCGGTCACCACGAAGTCGTCCCGCAGGAGGGAGGCCCGGTCGCGGAACAGCTCGACCTGCTCCTCGGGCCCGAGCCCGGCCAACCGGACCACCTTCTCGCCCGGCAGCCCCAGGCGCACCCGCGAGGTGGCCAGCACGGCGACGTCGGGCCCGGCGCCCAGGAAGCGCTCGGCCAGGGCGCGCGCCGCGCCCAGCACGTGCTCGCAGCTGTGGAGCACCAGGGTGACGGCCCGCCCACCCACCACGTCGACCAGGGCGGAGTCGAGATCCTCGGTCGAGCCCTGGATGCCGAGGGCCCCGGCCGCCCGAGCCAGCACGTCGCTCTCGTCCTCGACCGGCGCCAGGTCGACGACGACCGGGGTCAGCCCGCCCCGGTCGATCAGCTCCTGCACCAGGCGGGTCTTGCCGGCCCCACCCGGGCCCACCACGCTCACGATCCGGTGGGCGTCGAGCGCCGCGGTCAGGGCCTCGAGCTCGGCCGCCCGGCCC
>DASVEC010000302.1:0-24934 GCA_036380755.1 Iamia sp.
GGGGGTGGGGCGGAAGGGTCTCTGACCAGGGCGAGCCGTCAGCCGGTTTGCGCTGCGAGCGCCAGGCGACTGGACTTACAGGGCCCACTCACCCGCTCCCGGGGGTCGAACGACGCCATGGCCATCGAGGTCGACACCAAGGACTGCACCGCTCTCTCCGACGCCGAGCTGGCCGAGATGGCCGATCTCTGCGCCGCGGGACCGCGGCCCTACGAAGCCGGCCTGCTCTCCAAGCAGGTCGAGGAGTGGGTGCTGATCACGCTCGCCCGCGAGAACGGACGCATCAAGGGCTTCTCGTTCTGCACGCTCGAGCGGATCGGCGGCACGCCCAGCGTCCTGGTCGGTCTGGCCTCGATCAAGCGCACCGCCAAGCGCGACACCGTCCTCCGCCAGATGATGACCGACCAGCTCCGGCGGGCCGTCCTGGCCTTCCCCGACGAGGACGTCCTCGTCGGCACCCGCCTGGCCAACGCCTCGGGCTTCGAGGCCTTCCGGGCCCTGACCGACATCGTCCCCCGCCCCGACTACGTCGCCACCGGCGAGGAGCGGGCCTGGGGCAAGCGCCTGGCCAAGCGGTTCGGCGTCCCCAGCGGGGCCTACGACGAGCGAGCCTTCAAGGTGAAGGGCAGCGAGATCCCGGCGCTGGTGTTCGATCACGACAGCGTCAAGCCCGAGTCCATCCCCGCCGACGTCGTCGCCCTCTTCGACGACATCGACGAGGAGAAGGGCGACGCCCTGGTCGGCTTTGGCTGGGCTCTCGCCGACGACCTGGTCAAGCTCCTCTAGCACCCTGGAGCTCTCGGAGGCGCGGCGTCGCCGCCGGATGGTCCGGGCCTTCGGGCCCGATCCCGTCGACCCCGCCGTGGTCGACGCCCTGCTCGACGGCGCCCGGCGGGCCCCGTCGGCCGGCAACACCCAGGCCGTGCGGTTCCTCGTGCTCGACACGGCGGACGCCGTGGCCAGGTACTGGGACCTGACCCTGCCGGCCGAGCGCCGCCCCGACTTCGCCTGGCCGGGTCTGCTGGTGGCCCCCGTGCTGGTGGTGGTGCTGGTCGATCCCGGGGCCTACGTGGCCCGCTACGCCGAGGCGGACAAGGCGGCGACCGGGCTGGGCCGGGGCGCGGGGGAGTGGACCGTGCCGTACTGGTGGGTCGACGCCGGGGCGGCGATCCAGGACCTCCTGCTCGGGGTCGTCGACGCCGGGCTGGGCGCCTGCCTGTTCGGGCTGTTCCGCCACGAGGAGGCGGTGCTCGATGCCCACGGGGTCCCCGACGGGTGGCGAGCGGCGGGCACCGTGGCCCTCGGACACCCGCCGGCCGATGCCGGTCCGGCCCGGTCCGGGCGCTCCGCCGGTCGACCCCGCCCGCCTCTGTCCGTGGTCGTTCGTCGCGGACGGTGGGATTCGGTGTGACCGACGTCCCGGCACAACATTGCGATTGGGTGACTGGAATCATCGCTTAACCAGGCAATTCCTGGCATCGTGACCGATTGCACGTTGCGATAAGGTTACGAAACGCCCGATGGGGAACCACACTGGTTCGTCGCTGCCCCTCGTGATCGCCTTCACGAAGGTGCGAGGGCCAGCGACCAACAACCCCATCTGGAAGGAGTCGTCCCCTGATGGACGCATCCACGAAGGGCCGCTCGTCCGAGCGGCCTCCGAGTCCTGAGGCGCCGCACGGCGTCCGCCGCCCCCGTCGGGGTCGCCTCGCCGCCGGCGCCACCCTCGTGGCTCTTGGCCTCGCCGCCACCACGGCGCTCGCCCCGGCGGCAGCCGACGTGCTGCGCACCGACACCTCGACCCGGAGCGACGCCGCCATCGCCGCCCAGGTCGACGCCGGACCCACGAAGCTCGTCCCCAGCGAGACCGACGAGATCCGGGCCGACGCCGAGGGCCGCCGCTACACCTGGCAGGCCCTCCAGGTCGCCTCGGCGCAGCACCACCGTGACGTCGTCACGTGGCTGAAGGCCGCCGAGCAGTTCCACATCCAGCAGGAGGCCGAGCGGGCTGCGGCCGCCCAGGCCCAGGCCGACGCCGAGGCCGCCGAGCAGGCGGCTGCCGAGGAGGCGGCTCCCCAGGCCGCCCCCTCGAGCGGTGGTGGCGGCGGTGGCCGCTGGGACGCTCTCGCCCAGTGCGAGTCCGGTGGCAACTGGTCCACCAACACCGGCAACGGCTACTCCGGCGGGCTCCAGTTCAGCCCGTCGACGTGGGCGGCCTACGGCGGCTCGGGCTCGGCCCACAACGCCAGCCGTGAGCAGCAGATCGCCGTGGCCGAGCGCGTGCTCGCGGCGCAGGGCTGGGGCGCCTGGCCCTCCTGCTCCAGCCAGCTCGGCTACCGCTGAGTCGCTGAGCAGCTGACACCCGGCTCCGGCCGGTCATCCTCCCCGGCACGTCGTGTGTCGGGTGATGCGGGACGACCCGATCGCTCTCCCCCCGGCGGTCGGGTCGTCCCGCGTCTCCGGTTCCCGCCGGATCTCCTAGGCGTCGACCAGGAAGAGGTCCCGTCGCCCCCGCAGGCGCCCACCCACGGCCAGGGCCAGCCAGGTGACGCCCCCGACGACGACCACCGTCCCGACCACCACGCCGAGCACGTCGAGGAACGGGAAGCGGAGGACAGGCTCCACGCCCGTCTCGTCGAAGCCCGGGTGGTGGATGACGGCGAGGGTGGCGAGGATGCCGAGCCCGCCACCGAGCACGGCGGCCCCCGCCGCGGTGAGGGTCGCCTCCAGGGCCCGCCGGCGGCGGACGATCGTGGGCGGCGCACCCACCGCGGCGACGACGAGGGCGTCGCTGCGGCCGTCGGCCGCCCCGAGCGCCGACGCCATCCCGATCACGGCCAGCGCCACCAGCACCGACCCGAGGAAGACGAGGAGCTCGGTGCGGGAGGTCCCCTCGTCGGAGCCGTACCACTGGATGTTGCTGGTGACCAGGATCTGGTTCGACGGCACGACGTCGACGGGCCGCAGCTCGCGGAGGTCGGCCACCGTCGGGACGACCGGATCGCGGGTGCCGCCGGTCGACAGACCGTTCAGCCGCTCGGCCTCGGCCTCGGTGACGGGCCCGGGCCGGTAGAGCTGGAGGTTCCCGTTGTCGGGGACCTCCTCGGCCAGGGACGCCGGCACCAGGACCCGGCCGGACCAGTTCAGCACGGCCACGGTCAGGTCGGACGCGGCGGAGAGGTCGAGCACGATGCTGTCCCGGTCGCGGATGTCGAGCGCCTCGGGGTCGATGTCGCCGACGTCGCAACACCATTCCGCGTCGGCGTCGGGCGGGACGACCACCTTCCCCTCCTCGAGGGCATCGGCCACCTCGTCGTCACCCGTCACCCGCCGTAGCTCGTCGGGGTCGACGGCCACCCCCTGGGCCGTGCCTCGGTCGTCGAAGACCAGGATCTCGCGCGTGGCCACGACATCGGGCCCCAGCACCTCGCGAGCACGCGCCGTCACCGGAGAGTCGAGGAGGTCAGTGCCGGAGCCGGGCCCTTCGATGAAGGCCTGTCCCGTCGCCCTCTCGGCGGCCTGGACCCGCTCGGCCCGGGCCCGGCTCGCGGGGGTCGAGCTGGCGGTCCACGTCTCCCTGCCGCCCCAGACGAGCACCACCACCGGGATGGCCACGGCCACGGCCACGGTGGCGACGATCGACGCGCTGCGCATGCCGTCGCGCGCCAGGGACCGGCCCGCGAGCCGGACCGTGCCGCCCCGACGGCTGCAGAGCCGGGCCAGGCCGGCGACGACGGCCGGGCTGAGGGCGACGGCGCCGCCCATGGTGGCGAGGACGCCGACGACGGAGGCGGCGATGGCGGCACCGTCGTTCCGGGTGCCGCTGCCGCTGGCCCAGCTGAGGAGGGCCAGCCCGGCGACGACGAGGACCACCCCGGCGTAGGGCGAGCGCAGAGGCCGGCGTCGCAGGGGCCGGCGGCCGGCCAGGGCGCTCAGCGTCGGGATGCGGCTGGCGGTCAGGGCCGGGACCAGGGCGGCCGCCGTGCCGGCGACGATGCCGAGGACCCCGACGGCGAGGACCAGGCCGACCGACCAGGGGACATCCCAGCGCTCGGTGGGCACGTAGCGGTGGACGACGACGGCGCGGCCCAGGAAGGCGAGGACGGTCGAGAGGGCGACGCCGACGACGCCGAGCGTGGTGCCCTGGAGGATCACGGCGCGGACGAGGTCGCCCGGCGAGGCGCCGGTCGTCGCCAGGAGCCCGAGGTCGCGCAGCTGGCGCCGGGCGCCGATGGCGAAGGCGGCGGAGCAGACGGTGGCGACGAAGCCGACGGCGATGGCGGCGCCGGCGGCGCCCCCGACGACGGTCTCGGCCGGGAGGTCGCGCCGCAGGGCGGGTGGCTTGGTCACCTCGCGCCCCAGTGGGTCCGGCGCCAGCGCGCCGCCGTCCGGAGCCCAGTAGAGGTCGAACATCTCGGCCGTGGCGTGGCCGGCGCCGCTGTCGCGGATCCGGACGAGGGCCTCGGGGACCCAGTCGTCCTCTTCGTCCCTCGGAGGGCCGGCCCAGGCGATCGGCCGGACGTGGGCCGATCCGATGCCCACCACCGTCAGCTCGACCCGGCTGGCGATGGCCTCCATCCGGTCGCCCACGACGAGGTCGGCCCGGTCGGCCAGGCTGGAGCTCACCGTCACCTCGTGGCGGGTGCGCGGGTGGCGGCCCTCGGCCAGCGGCACGTCGGACGCATCGGGGATGAACCCGACGACGTGGATCGAGGCCAGGTCGTCGGGACCCCGGCCCTCGCCCTCGGCGGCGAAGGTCCAATCGCGGACGAAGAAGCCGGTCTCGACCCGCGCCGCGCCGACGACGGCCGGCGGACGACCCAGGCGCGGGTCGAACCCCGTGTACTCGTCGGCGCCGGCGTAGGCCGGATAGGCGTCCTGCGGGAAGGCCGTGGACGGCAGCGAGCCGTCGGACCACTGGGTCGCCCGGGCGGCGATGGCCGCGCCCTGGGCGGCCAGGACCGGCAGGGCGATGATCAGCACCACCAGGGCCGAGCGGATCCAGTGCCGGCGCACCTCGCGCCGGGCCAGCCGCGCCGCCACCCGCCAGCGGCTCATCGGTGCACCGCCGATCCGTTGGAGACGCTCAGGCCGTTCGCGGGCACGGGGCACCGATGAGCCCTGACGGCTCCGCAAGCTCCGCCGTCAGAGGGCCCGTGCTGTCTGGTTCGCTCGCTGCGCTCGCTCACGGGGCGACCCCGACCGCGGGGGAGAGCACGGCCCCGGGGGCGTCGCTGTCGCTGACGACCCGGCCGTCGCGGAGGCTGACGACCCGGTCGGCGAACGACGCCACCCGGGGGTCGTGGGTGACGACGACGACGCCCGCGCCCGCCGCGGCCACGTCGACGAGGAGCCGCATGACCTGGTCGCCGGTGGCCGAGTCGAGGGCGCCGGTGGGCTCGTCGGCCAGCACCAGGGACCGGGGCACAGCCAGGGCCCGGGCGATGGCGACCCGCTGCTGCTGGCCGCCGGACAGGTCGTCGGGGAAGCGGTCGTGGGGGAGGGGGATGCCGACCTTCTCCAGGGCGGCCGATCCGAGGACCCGGGCCTCCCGCCGCGACTGGCCGGCGTACTCCAGCGGCAGGGTCACGTTCTCGAGGGCGGTGAGCGACGGCACCAGGTTGTAGCGCTGGAAGACGATGCCGACCGTCTCGCGGCGCAGGGCGGCGGCGCCGGCGGCGCTGAGCCCGGTGATGTCGCGCCCGCCGACGCGGATGGCGCCGGCGGTGGGGGCGATCATCGCCGCCGCCAGGTGGAGGAGGGTCGACTTCCCGGACCCGCTGGCGCCCGTGAGGGCGCACATCGTGCCCGGGGCGACGCTCAGGCTGACCTCGTCGAGGGCGGTGACCGTGGTCGGCCCGTCCTCGAAGCGGCGCGTCACCCCCTCGAGCACGAGAGCCGGGTCCTTCGTCATGTGGATGCGTGCGTTCACGCGGGGGTCCCCTCCCTGGGAGTGGTGGTGAGAGATCGGGCCATCTCCTCGCAGCGGTCCAGCCACCGGAGGTCGGCCTCGTGGCGGGCGGCGACGGCCTCGGCCATGAGGATCACGGCGGGGTCGTCACCCCCCGTGAGGCCCCGGCGCTGGTCGCGGAGGAGGGCGTAGAGGGCGGCGCGCTGGACGTCGATGACGGCCAGGGCGGCGCGGGGCGAGCGGGACAGGGCGAGGAGCACCTTCACCAGGAGCTCGTCGCGGGGCGGGACGGCGGCGACGGAGACCTCGTCGAACCAGGCGTCGATGGCGTCCTTGCCGGCCGGGGTGAGCTGCCAGGGCCGGCGCTCGCCGTCGGCGTCGTCCTCCACCGGGGCCACCAGGCCCTCGCCGTGGAGGCGGTCGAGGGTCGAGTACACCTGCCCGACGTTCACCGTCCACACCCCGCCGGTGCGCGCCTCGAAGTCGGCCTTCAGCTGGTAGCCGTGGCTGGGCCCCTGTTCGAGCAGGGCCAGGATGCCGAAGCGGACGGACACATACGCAGTATGCATACTGCGTATGCCTCGTGTCGAGCGGGTGGGGTCACCCCTTCGGGTGCAATCGGAAGACCCGCAGCTGGCGCTCGACGCGCCCCTGGTACGAGTCGAACGTGGGCCAGACCTTCAGGGCCCGGGCCCACGCCTCGTCCCGGGCGTCGCCCTCGAGCAGCTCGGCGGTGACGGGGATGTCCCGCCGCCCGTAGGAGATCGAGGCCTCGGGCTCGGCGAGGAGGTTCCCGGTCCACGCCGGGTGGGCGTCGCGGCCGAAGTTGGAGCCCACGACGAGGAAGGTGCCGCCGGGCTCGGGCACGCACATGAGGGGCGACGGGCGGGGCTCGCCGCTGCGGCGCCCCGTCGTCGTCAGCACCAGGCTGGGCAGCAGGCCCCGCGACAGCAGGACGCGGCCCCGGGTCAGCCGGTGGAGGACCTTGTCGACCGGTGGGACGATCGTGGGGGCGACCTTGGCGAAGGCGGCGCTGCCGGCGACCCGCTGGGTGGCCCGCCCGATCCGGGAGTCGATCGACACGACAGGCATGGCCGCACCGTAGGCCCCGTTCTGATCAGTGACCGTTGCGCCCACGCAACGCTGGCTGATCAGAACGGGGACGACGATCAGCACGTGAACACCTTCACGTGACATCCGTCGCAGGTCACCGCCCGCGGCGGTACGGTGACCGAGCAGTCAACGTCGACGCCACAGGGGGCACACGTGACCGCCACCGAAGCCCAGAGGCCCGAGCGGCCCGGCGCCGAAGGCGCCCAGAGCGGGAGAGCAACGCCTGGACCGAACGCAGAACCCGTCGAGCTCGACCGGGTGATCATCCGGGTCGCCGGTGACTCGGGCGACGGCATGCAGCTCACCGGCGATCGGTTCACCGACGCCAGCGCCGTCTTCGGCAACGACCTGGCCACGCTGCCCGACTTCCCGGCCGAGATCCGGGCGCCGGCGGGCACCCTCGCCGGGGTCAGCGCCTTCCAGGTCCAGATCTCCGACCACGAGATCACCACGCCGGGCGACAGCCCCGACGTCCTCGTGGTGATGAACCCCGCCGCCCTGCGCAAGGAGCTGGCCCGGCTCGAGCCCGGCGGCACGCTCATCGTCAACACCGACGCCTTCGACGAGCGCAACCTCACCAAGGCCGGCTACCGGGCCGACCCGCTCGGCGACGGCAGCCTCGACGGCTACACCGTCTACGAGGTGCCGATGACGAGCCTCACCAAGGACGCCGTCCAGCCCCTCGGGGTGAAGCCTCGCGACGCCGAGCGCTCCAAGAACTTCTTCGCCCTCGGCCTGCTGTCGTGGATGTACACCCGGCCGCTCGAGCCCACCATCGAGTGGGCGAGGACCAAGTTCGCCAACAAGGAGAGCGTCCGCGACGCCAACCTCGCCGCCCTCCGGGCCGGTCACGCCTTCGGCGAGACGGCCGAGCTGTTCGACCACCCCTACCGGGTGAAGCCGGCGACCCTCACGCCCGGCACCTACACCAACATCACCGGCAACTCGGCCCTGGCGTGGGGGCTGATCGCCGCCAGCCAGCTCTCGGGCCTGCCCATCTTCCTGGGCAGCTACCCGATCACCCCGGCCTCCGACATCCTCCACGAGCTGAGCCGCCACAAGGAGTTCGGCATCCGCACCCTGCAGGCCGAGGACGAGATCGCCGGCATCAGCTCGGCCATCGGCGCCGCCTTCGGCGGCCATCTCGGCGTCACCACCACGAGCGGGCCGGGGCTGGCCCTCAAGGGCGAGGCCCTGGGCCTGGCCATCAGCCTGGAGCTGCCGCTGCTGGTCATCGACATCCAGCGGGGTGGCCCCTCCACCGGCCTCCCCACCAAGACCGAGGCCTCCGACCTCATGCAGGCCATGTACGGCCGCCACGGCGAGTCGCCGGTGCCGATCGTGGCGGCCAAGAGCCCGTCGGACTGCTTCGACGTGGCCATCGAGGCGGCCCGCATCGCCCTCAAGTACCGCACGCCCGTGATCCTCCTGTCCGACGGCTACCTGGCCAACGGCTCGGAGCCCTGGCGGCTCCCCGACGTGGCCGCCCTGCCCGACATCTCGGTCCCCTTCGCCACCGAGACGAACCACGAGGGCCCCGACGGCGAGGCGCTGTTCTGGCCCTACCTGCGCGACCCCGACACGCTCGCCCGGCCGTGGGCCGTCCCCGGCACCCCCGGGCTCGAGCACCGCATCGGTGGGCTGGAGAAGGAGGACGGCTCGGGCAACATCAGCTACGAGCCGGCCAACCACGAGCACATGGTCGAGCTGCGCCAGGCCCGGGTGGCGGGCATCGCCGGCGACATCCCGCCCACACCGGTCACCGGCGACGTCGCCGACGCCGACCTCCTCGTCCTGGGCTGGGGCTCGACGTGGGGCGCCATCGACGGTGGTGTGAACCGCTGCCGGGCCCGGGGGATGAAGGTCGCCCACGCCCACATCACCCATCTCAACCCCTTCCCGCCCGACCTCGGCCCGCTGCTCGCCCGCCACCGCCACGTGCTGGTCCCGGAGATGAACCTGGGCCAGCTCAGCCGGCTGGTCCGGGCCGAGTACCTCGTCGACGCCCGCTCGGTCACCAAGGTCAAGGGCGTGCCCTTCACCGCCGCCGAGATCGAGTCCGCCATCGCCAAGGAGCTGGGCCAGTGAGCCTTACCGAGACGCCTGTCGACGCACCGACCACAACCGCCAAGGACTGGTCGAGCGACCAGGAGCCGCGGTGGTGCCCGGGCTGTGGCGACTACTCGATCCTCAAGGCCGTCCAGATGCTGATGCCGACCCTCGGGGTCACGCGGGAGGACACCGTCTTCCTCTCCGGCATCGGCTGCGCCGCCCGCTTCCCGTACTACATGGACACCTACGGGATGCACACGATCCACGGGCGGGCGCCGGCGTTCGCCACCGGGTTGGCCATGGCCCGGCCCGACCTCGACGTCTGGGTCGTCACCGGCGACGGCGATGCCCTGTCGATCGGCGGCAACCACCTGATCCACGCCCTGCGCCGCAACGTCAACATCACGATCCTGCTGTTCAACAACCAGATCTACGGGCTCACCAAGGGCCAGTACTCGCCCACGAGCGAGCGGGGGAAGGTCACGAAGTCCACCCCGTTCGGCAGCCTCGACGCCCCCTTCAACCCGGTGAGCCTGGCGCTGGGGGCCGAGGCCACCTTCGTGGCCCGCACCCACGACATGGACCGGGCCCACATGATGGAGACGATCAAGCGGGCCCACGACCACCAGGGCGCGGCGCTGGTCGAGGTGTACCAGAACTGCAACGTCTTCAACGACGGCGCCTTCAGCGCCATCACCGCCCGGGCCAACCGCGAGTCGATGCTCATCCCGCTGCGGCACGGCGAGCCCGTCCGGTTCGGGGCCGACGCCGAGCGGGGCGTCGTGCTCGACGGCCAGGCCGGCGCCCGCATCGTCGAGGTGGCCGACGTGGGCGAGGAGGCGCTGCTGGTCCACGACGAGGCCCGCCAGGACCCCGGTCTCGCCTTCATGCTCAGCCGTCTGGCCACGGGACCCCACGAGCCCACGCCGATCGGCGTGTTCCGGGCCGTCGAGGCGCCGGACTACGCGGCCGAGACCGACCGCCAGATCACCGCCGCCCGCACCAAGAAGCAAGGCGACCTCGCCTCGCTGCTACGGTCCCGCCCCACCTGGGAGGTCTGACGGCGGAGGTCAGCATGGCGAGGCAGCGTTGGGTGCGGGGAGTGGCGACCGTGGGCATGGCCGCGGCGGCGGCGTTGGTCGCCCCGGCGGCCCCGGCAGGTGCGGTCGAGGTGTCGACCGGGGCCGAGCTCACGGCGGCGTGGAGCGACCCCACGGTCACCGAGATCGTGATGACGGCCGACGTCGAGCTGGGGTGCGAGGACCGCTCCCGAGGCCCGGCCTTCCCACCCGTCGTGCTCGACGGCCAGGGGCACGTCGCCACCGTGAACTGCACCGACGCGGCCCTCGGGGGCACCACGCAGACGAACGGCACCATGACCCTGGTCGACGTCGGCCTCATCGGGCCGGAGGCCGACTTCTCCGCCACCTTGCGGGGCAACACCATCACGCTCGACGGCGTCCACCTCATGGGGCGGAACGACCACAGCATCGTCCAGCACTTCGGGAGCACGCTCCGCGTCACCGACTCGACCATCGAGACGCAGGGCGCGGGCCTCGCCGTCGAGTCCGACGGCGACACCCGCCTGGAGCGGACCCGGATCACCGGGACCGGGTCGGGCGTGTTCACCTCCGGTGGCGACCAGCCCGACGCCCTGGCCATCGTGGACTCGTCGATCGACGTGGCGGGAGCGGGCGTCACCACCGAGCAGCCGACCGTGATCGAGCGGTCGTCGATCCGGGGCGACCTCAACACCATCTCCACCGCCGGGGGAGACGAGTCGGTGATCACCGACAGCACGCTGGTCGTCGGGGTCGGGATCGACATGCCCGAGGGCGGAGCCATCCGCATCGCCGGCGCCACCGAGGTGCTGTTCGACCAGGTCACCGTCGTCCCCGACGATCCGACCGTTCCCGGGCTCGTGCCCGCGGTGAGGACCATCAACTCCCGGCTCACCGTCCACGCCAGCGTGCTGGTGGGCCGGACCGGGCAGCCGGTGTGCGTCGGCCCCGTCCTGTCGGAGGGCGACTCGGTGGCCGGCGACGACTCGTGCGGGCTGGACGGGCCCGGCGACCAGGTGATCGCCGACGGCGGCCTCGAGGCCTACGACCCCGACGCCCGGTTCGCCCCGCCGGTCGTCGACGGTCCCCTGATGGATGCGGTCGTGGACTGCACCAGCACCGCCGACCAGCGGGGCGAGCCCCGCCCGTCGGGGCCGGCGTGCGACATCGGCGCCATCGAGATCCAGGTGCCGGAACCGCCGCCCGGATCCTCGTCGTCGGTGCCGGCCGGGCCGCCACCCGCCGTCGCCCCACCGGCCACACCGGTGGCCGGTCCCGCCCGCTTCACGGGGTGACCGGCTAGGAGCAGCTGCGGAACACCACCCCGGTGCGGGGCTTGGGGTGGAAGAAGGTGGTCTTGGCCGGCATCCGCTCGCCGGCGTGGGCGTTGGCCTCGATCTGGGCCACCGACGCCGGCCGGAGCAGGATCCCGGCGTCGGCGACGCCCTTGGCCACGGCGGCCTGGACGTGGTCGAGGCCGTGCTGGAACCGGACCGCCACCCCGTCGACGCCGTCGAGGGCGTGGGCGATGCGAGCGCTGTCGAGGTCGGCCACGGCGGCGAAGGCCTCGGGGTCGGGGCGCAGCAGGCGGGCCGCCCCCTCGGCGTCGACCACGGCCACGGCCCCCTCGGCCTCCATGGCGGCCAGGACCCGGCCGTCGGCCACGGCGTCGGCGTCGAGCGGCTCGCCCCCGACCGGGGTGAAGCCCCGCGCCTCGAGGACCGCCATCAGCTCGGCGGCGTCGGCCCCGTCGACCAGCCGGTGGATCGGGCGGACGGTCAGCTCGTCCTCGCTCAGCTCGACCACCAGGCACATGAAGGCGTCGCTGGCCAGCTCGGCGTCGGGCCCGGCGGCGGCGCGGCGCTCGTCCCGGTGGACCAGCGACGTCTCGTAGCGGTGGTGGCCGTCGGCCACGACGACCGGCTCGGCGCCGACCCGCTCGGCGATGGCGGCGAGCCGGGCCGGATCGGTGATCCGCCAGGTGGCGTGGCCGACCCCGTCCTCATCGGTCCACTCGGCGTCGGGCGCGCCCTCGGGCTCGATCAGCTCCGTCAACCCACCGGCCAGCGACAGCATCCAGACCGGTGACAGGTTGGCGCACGTGGCCCGCATCAGGTCGAGCCGGTCGGACTTGGCCTTCTTCGTCGTGTGCTCGTGGGGGAGGATCCGGCCCTCGTCGGGGCGGGACAGCTCGAGGGCGCCGATGACGCCGAGGGTGCGGGCCGGACGACCGTGGTCGTCGGTGTAGGTCATCCGGTAGACGGTGAAGGTCGGCTCGGGGTCGGTGACCAGCGTGCCGTCGGCCCGCCAGCCGGCGAAGACCTCGGCCGCGTGGGCGTAGCGGTCGGCGCCGTCGGACTCGAGCGGCAGGTCGAACAGGACGGCGTTGCGGTCGGACCGGGCGACCAGGGCGGCGCGGTCGTCGGCGTCGATGACGTCGTACGGGGGGGCGGTGACGTCGGCGAGGTCGAGAGCGGGCGCGTAGCGGATGCCGGTGAACGGCTGGAACGGGGGCACCGACCCATCGTGCCAGGGTTGTCCGGTGGATCGAACTCCGTGGGCCCTGGACCTCGATGGCGTGATCTGGCGGGGCGACGTCCCGATCCCGGGCGCGGCGTCGGCGGTGGGGCGCCTGCAGGAGGCCGGGACCCGGGTCGTGTTCGTGACCAACAACTCGTCGCAGGTGGTGGCGGAGGTCGAGGCCAAGCTGGCCCGGCACGGGATCCGGGCCGGGAACGCCGTCCGGACCTCGGCGCAGGCGGCGGCCACGTTGGTGGCGGCGGGGGAGCGGGTGCTGGTGTGCGGTGGTCCCGGGCTGGTCGAGGCGGTGGGGTCGGTCGGCGCCGAGGCGGTGGCCAACGACGGCTCCGACCCGGGTCCGGTCGACGCCGTGCTGTGCGGGTACTGGCGGGCGGTCGACTACGACCGGCTCCGGTGGGCCTCCACCTCGGTGATGCGCGGCGCCCGTCTGCTGGCCAGCAACGACGACGCCACCTACCCGGGCCCCGACGACCTCCTCCCCGGCGGTGGGGCCACCCTGGCCGCGGTCGAGCGAGCGGCCGGCGTGGCCGCCGTCGTCGCCGGCAAGCCGCACCGCGCCATGGCCGACCTGCTGCGGGACCAGCTCGGCCCGGAGGGGATCATGGTCGGGGACCGGCTCGACACCGACGGCCTCTTCGCCCGGGCGCTCGGGTGGCGCTTCGCCCTGGTGCTGACGGGCGTGGCCACCACGGCCGAGGGGGCCGACCCGGCGCCCGATCTGGTCGCTCCGGACCTGGCCGCCCTGGTGGACGGGATCATGGCGCCGGAGTGATCCTGGCGCGAGCAGAGTGCGAACTCTTGCAAGCAGTTGCCGGGGAGGCGTACCCTGTCGCCCATGCCCGACAACCCCTTCAAGCGGTACCTCGATGCCGGCATCGCCTTCACCGCCCTGACCCAGGCCAAGGCCGAGGCGATCGTCAAGGATCTGGTGAGCGCCGGCGAGGTGCAGACCGAGCAGGCCCAGGCCGTCGTGTCCGAGCTGCTGGAGCGCAGCCGCCAGAACACCGAGAAGCTGGTCGACACGGTGCGCAAGGAGGTCGGCGAGCAGGTCAAGGCGCTCGGCCTCGTGGGCCAGGCCGAGATCGCCCGGCTCGAGAAGCGCATCGAGACGCTGACCGGCCGGACCCCGACCACCTCGGCCCCGGCCAAGAAGGCCGCGCCGGCGAAGAAGGCGGCCGCCAAGAAGGCCACGCCCGTCAAGAAGGCGGCGGCCAAGAAGAAGGCGGCGACCAAGAAGGCCGCGGCCAAGAAGGCTCCCGCCAAGAAGGCGGCGGCCAAGAAGAAGGCCCCGGCCAAGAAGGCCGCGGCCAAGAAGCGGGCCTGACGCCCTGAGAGGCCCAGCGGAGACCGGTCGAACGGCGTGAGTCCACCGATGACGTCGGAGCTGGGCCTCTCAGCGACGAAACGGGTGGTCTGGCCAGCGACGAAGGAGCTGGCCAGAGCGGCTCAGGACCCACGTCCGGGCGACGACGGGCAAGGCCACACGATCACGTCGCGGCGCGGGTCCTGAGCACCCGGCGGCGGGCGCTCGACGCCGAGCTGGTCCGCCGGGGGCTCGTCCCGGATCGGGACGCGGCCCGGGCCGCCGTCGCGGGCGGTCGCGTGATCGTGGGCGGGGCTCCGGCCACCAACCCGTCCCGCCAGGTCGACCCGGGCGACGCCGTCGCCCTCGTCCCCCCACCGCCGCGCTACGCCAGCCGGGCGGGCGAGAAGCTCCACGCCGCCCTCGACCGCTTCGGCCTCGACGTCGCCGGGCGCCGCGCCCTCGACGTCGGATCCTCGACCGGCGGGTTCACCTCGTGCCTGCTGGCGCACGGCGCGGCCCACGTCGTGGCGGTGGACGTCGGCCGGGCCCAGCTCCACGAGAGCCTGCTCGCCGATCCCCGCGTCACGTCGGTCGAGCGCACCGACGTGCGGGTGCTCGCACCCCTCGACCCGCCGCCCACCGTCGTCACCGTCGATGTGTCGTTCACGTCCCTGCGCACGGTGCTGGCGGCCGTGCTGGCGCTCGCCGCGCCGGACGCCGATCTGGTCCTCCTGGTGAAGCCGCAGTTCGAGGCGGCCCGCGAGATCGTGGACCGCGGCCAGGGCGTGGTGCGGGACCCGGGGACCTGGGCCGAGGTGCTCGTCGCCACATCTGCCGCGCTCGACGGCGCCGGAGCCGCCATCATGGCCGCCATGGCCTCGCCCCTCCGCGGTCGCGACGGCAACGTCGAGTTCCTCCTCCACGTCCGAGCCCCCGGCCCCGACGCGCCCCCCGGCGTGATCGGGCCCGACGCGCTGACGGCCCTGGCCCACGGCGTCGCCCCATGAGGGTGGCCGTGCGCCGGCACCCGGACCGGGCCGAGGCCGGCGAGCTGGTGGCGGCCCTCACCGACTGGCTGGCCGAGCGGGGTCACGCCGTGGTCGCCGACATGGCCGGAGCGGACCTGGCGGTCAGCGTGGGCGGCGACGGCACGATGCTGCGGGCCGTCGACGAGGCCGCCCGCCACCGCGTCCCCGTCCTCGGCGTCAACGTGGGCCAGCTGGGCTACCTCACCGAGGTCGATCCGTCGCACTGGCAGGACGCACTGGAGCAGTGGGAGGCGGGCCGGTCGAAGGTCGTCGAGCGGATGCTCCTCGCCGTGCGGGTCGCCTGCGACCAGGGGACGGCGATCCCGCCCACCGGCGACGACGCGCCCGAGCCGCTCGACGACGGGACCTACCTCGCCCTCAACGAGGTGGTGGTCGAGAAGACCCCCACCGGCCGCATGGTCCGCATCGGCGTGGTGCTCGACGGCGAGCCGTTCACCACATACGCCGCCGACGGGATGATCGTGGGCACGCCCACCGGCTCCACCGCCTACGCGCTGTCGGCGCGCGGGCCGATCGTCGACCCGACGCACCGGGCCCTGGTGCTGGCCCCGGTGGCCCCCCACTCGCTGTTCGACCGGGCCCTCGTGCTCTCGCCGGCCACCGAGGTGCGGATGGTGGTCGAGGGCGATCGGCCGGCGACGGTGTCGATCGACGGGCGCAGCGTGGGCCAGATCGGGGTGGGCGACGCGGTGATCGCCACCGCGGCCGAGCGCTCGGCCCAGCTCGTCACCTTCGGCGACCGCAACTTCCACGGCATCCTGAAGGCCAAGTTCGGCCTCAGCGACCGATGAAGGTGGGGTAGAGGGGCACCGTGCTCGTCGAGCTGGCCGTGACCGACCTGGGGGTCATCGACCGCGCCCGGCTGCTGCTGGGCCCGGGGCTCACCGCCCTCACCGGCGAGACCGGCGCCGGCAAGACGATGCTGGTCGAGGCCATCGCCCTCCTGCTCGGGGGCCGGGCCGACCCCGCCCTGGTGCGTCCCGGGGCCGCCGAGGCGGTGGTCGAGGGGCGCTTCGTCGCCGGTGACGACGAGGTCGTGCTCACCCGGGTGGTGCCGCGCGACGGCCGGTCCCGGGCCTACGTCGACGGCCGCATGGCCACCGCCGGCGCCCTCGCCGAGCGGGGCCGCGAGCTGGTCGACCTGCTGGGCCAGCACGCCCACCAGGCACTGCTCACCACCGCGGCCCAGCGGGAGGCGCTCGACCGGGCCGCCGGCATCGACCTGACCCCGCTCCACGAGGCCCGCCAGCGGGTCGCCGAGATCGACCGCCGGCTGGCGGGCCTGGGCGGCGACGCCGGCGCCCGCGCCCGCGAGATCGACCTGCTCCGGTACCAGCTGGCCGAGATCGAGGCCGCCGGTCTGGGCGACCCCGACGAGGACACCGCCCTCGACGCCGAGGAGGACGCCCTGGCCGACGCCGCCGCCCACCGGGAGGCGGCGGCGGGCGCGGCCGAGGCGGTGGCGGCCGAGGGCGGCGCCCGTGACGCGCTGGCCGCGGCGCAGGCCGCCGTGCAGGGCCGGGCGCCGTTCGCCGACCTGGCCGAGCGCCTGGCCGGGGTCCTCGCCGAGGTCGAGGACCTGGCCGGCGAGCTGCGCGACGCCGTGGACCGGGTGGTCGACGACCCCGAGCGCCTGGCGGTGGTGCGCGAGCGCCGTCAGCTGCTGGTCGACCTGACCCGCAAGTACGGCAGCGCCCGCGCCGGGGCCACCGGCGCCGGCACCCTGGCCGACGTGCTCGTCTACGACCAGGAGGCGTCGGTGCGGCTGGCCGATCTGGAGGCCCACGACGAGCGGGCGGCCGCCCTCGACGCCGAGCGGGCCACGGCCGTCGCCGCCGTGGCCAAGGCCGAGGCGGCCGTGGGCCGGGCCCGGCGCAAGGCGGCCCCCGGTCTGGCCGCCGCCATCACCGGGCACCTGCGGTCCCTCGCCCTGCCGGGGGCCGAGGTCCAGGTCACCGTGGGCGCCACCGACCCCGGCGACGACGTCGCCATCCTCCTGGCCGCCGACCCGGGCGCGCCGGCGCTGCCGGTGGCCAAGGCCGCCTCGGGCGGCGAGCTGGCCCGCACCGGCCTGGCGCTGCGCCTGGTCCTCACGGCCGAGGAGCCGACCCTGGTGTTCGACGAGGTCGACGCCGGCATCGGCGGGGAGGCGGCGGTGGCCGTCGGCCGGGCCCTCGCCGACCTGGCCCGCGACCGCCAGGTGCTCGTCGTCACCCACCTGGCCCAGGTGGCCGCCTTCGCCACCGCCCAGATCGGGGTCACCAAGCGGGCCGACGACGGCCGCGCCACCTCCGAGGCGGTGCTGATCGAGGGCGACGACCGGGTGGTCGAGCTGTCGCGCATGCTCTCGGGCACCCCCGACAGCCCTCGCGTCCGCGAGGCCGCGGCCGAGCTCCTGGCCACCGCGGCCGCGTCCCGCCCCGCCTGAACGCAGGGGACCGCCCCCCGGGATCGGGCTGAAGGGGTGAACCCCAGGTGACGTAGCCTCCCGGGGTGGCCGAGGACGACAGCGGAGACGTCGGCGCCGACGTGCACCCGCCCGCTCCGACGGAGGCCTGGCCTCCCGTGATGGGGGTGGCCCGCGTCGGCCGCCGCACCAAGGACCTGGCCAAGCGGATCCTCCCCGGCGAGATCGCCGTGATCGACCACGAGGACCTCGACACGGTCGCCACCGAGAGCCTGATCGCCGCCGGTGTGGTGGCCGTCGTCAACGCCTCGGCGTGCATCTCCGGGCGCTACCCGAACGCCGGGCCCCTCCTGCTGCCCGCCGCCGGCGTGGCCGTCCTCGACGGTGTCGGCGACGAGGTCATGGAGACGATCGAGGACGGCACGGTCATCGGCCTCGACGGCGACCGGATCCTGGCCTTCACCGAGCCCGACGAGCCCGCCGGTGAGCTGGTGGGCCGGGGTGAGCGCCAGGACATCGGCACCTTCGGCGTGGTGCTGGAGAAGGCCCGCACCACCATGGGCGCCGAGCTCCAGCGCTTCGCCGAGAACACGCTCACCTACATCCAGCGCGAGGGTCACCTCCTCGTCGACGAGCCCGACATCCCCGAGATCGACGTCGACTTCAACGGCCGCCAGGTGCTCGTGGTGGTCCGGGGCGTCGACTACAAGAAGGACCTCGAGCTGCTCCGCCGCAGCGGCTACCTCAAGGAGCAGAACCCGCTGCTGGTGGGGGTCGACGGGGGCGCCGACGCCTTCCTCGAGATGGGCATGGTCCCCGACGTGATCATCGGCGACATGGACTCGGTCAGCGAGCGGGCCCTGCGCTGCGGGGCCGCCCTGGTGGTCCACGGCTACGCCGACGGCCGGGCGCCCGGATCCGAGCTGCTCGACGAGCTGGGCCTCGACCACGAGGTGTTCGCCTCCGTCGGCACCTCCGAGGACATCGCCATGCTCCTGGCCTACGAGCGGGGTGCCGAGCTGATCGTCATCGTCGGCACGCACTCCCACATGGTCGACTTCCTCGACAAGGGCCGGCCGGGCATGGCCTCCACCTTCCTGGTGCGGCTGAAGGTGGGCCCGATCCTCGTCGACGCCAAGGGCGTGAACCGGCTGTACACGACCCACGTCGGCACCCGTGACCTGCTCCCGCTGGTGCTGGCGGCCATCATCACCATGATCATCATCGGCGTCCTGAGCGAGCCGATCCGCACCGTCGTGCGCGGCCTGGTCCTCCCCCTCCGCTGAGAGACACATGATCAACATCCGCTATCACATCGTCTCGATCACCGCGATCTTCCTCGCCCTGGGCATCGGCACCCTACTGGGGAGCACGTTCCTCGACCGGGCCACCGTCGACCAGCTCGACAAGAACATCCGCAACGCCGAGACCCGGATCCACGACACCGAGCGGGAGAACGACCGCCTCCAGGCGCTCGTCGACGAGGCCCTGAGGCGGGACGAGGCCCTCATCGAGGCCAGCGAGACCACCCTCGAGGGCCAGCTCACCGACCGGCCGGTGCTGCTGGTGGTCGCGCCCGGCGTCGAGACCACCACCCTCGACACGCTGCGGCAGATCCTCGCCAACGCCGACGCCGATCTCCGCGGCAGCCTGCTGCTGCGCGAGGAGCTGGGCTTCGCCGAGGGCGTCGACGGCGAGCTGGCCGAGACCCTGGACCTCGACGAGGACGACCCCGAGGCCGCCCGCGACGAGGTCCTCGGCCTGCTGGTCGACGCCCTGGTGGCGGCGGGGACGCCGGTCGACCCCGAGGAGACGCCCCCGGAGGGCGAGGAGCCCGACGCCGGCACCACCACCACGGCGCCCGGCGACCCCGGGACCTCGACGACGACCACCACGACCGCCCCGGCCGACGGTGGCGAGGACGGGGCGGACGACGGCGAGACCGGCGAGCCGGCCGTGCCCGACGGCCGGCAGCCCGACATCCTCACCGCCCTGATCGAAGCCGACCTGGTCGGGCTCGACCCCGGCCCGGCCGACGGCCCCGACAGCCCGGTCCTCGAGACCGCCGGCTACCAGTACGTGTACGTCACGCAGCCCGACCTCGACCCGGCGGCCGACGAGCTCCTCGTCGACCTCCTGCCCGCCGTCGAGACCGAGCCCCCCCTGCCGGCCGTGGTCGTCAGCCCGACGGTGCCCGAGCCCGAGCCCGACGCCGAGGAGCCGGCCCCGACGGCGGTGGCCCAGGTCCGCGCCGATCCGGCGCGGAGCGACCTCTACGACACGGTCGACGACATCGAGACCTACCTGGGGCTCCAGTCGACGGTCATCCTCCTCCGCACCGAAGGAGCCGAGGCCGGTCACTACGGCCAGGGCGAGGGGGCCACGGCGCTGGCGCCGGGCGGCAGGTGAGCGAGACCGACGCCACCGAAGCGCCCGGCACGGTCCGGGCCGCGGTGGGGATGGGCGCCATCACCGCGGTCTCCCGGATGGTCGGCTTCCTGCGCGTCCTGGTCGTCGCGGCCGTCCTCGGCATCAGCTCGCTGGGCGACGCCTTCCAGGCGGCCAACACCCTGTCGAACGTCCTCTTCGAGCTGCTGGCCGCGGGCGCCCTGTCGGCCGTCCTGGTGCCGGCCTTCGTGAACCTGCTCGACGACGGCGACGAGAAGGGGGCCGAGGAGGTCGCCGGTGGCGTCCTGGGCCTCGCCCTCGCCGGTCTGGGCGCCCTGGTGGTCGTGACCGTCCTGGCCGCCCCGCTGCTGGCCCACCTCCTCACGCTCGAGGCGAGCTCGGATCAGCGCGAGCTGGTGACGTTCCTCCTGCGGCTGTTCCTCCCGCAGGTGGTCTTGTACGCGGCGGGGACGGTGGCCACCGGCGTGCTCTACGCCAAGCGCCGGTTCCTGGCCGCGGCGGCCGCGCCCATCGGCAACACGGTCGTGATGGTGGCGGCGCTCGGCGTGTTCCGGGTGGTGGCCGGGCCCGACCCCGGTCTCGACATCTCGTCGGGCGAGCGCTGGATCCTGGTCGTGGCCGGCACCGGCGGGGTCGTCGCCTTCGTCGGCATCCTGCTGGTCGCCTGCCGGGCCTCGGGGTTCCGGCTCCGCCCCCGGTGGCCGGGGCGCGATCGCCGGGTGGCCGAGGTGGCCCGCTCGGCCGGCTGGGGCGTCGTGCTCCACAGCTGCGCCGGGGCCATCCTCGGCGGGGCGATCGTCGCCAGCACCGGCGTCGAGGGGGCCGTCGTCGCCTACCAGACGGCCTGGGTCTTCTTCCTGGCCCCGTACGGGATCCTGGCCCAGCCCATCCACACCGCCATCCTCCCGGAGCTGGTCATCGAGGCGCGGGACGACGAGCTGCAGCAGTTCCGGACCTCGGTCCGCTGGGCGCTGGAGCGCATGGCCCTGACGGTCCTGCCCGTCGCCGTGGCCCTCGCCGCCCTCGGCGGCCCGGCCATGCGGATCGTGGCGTCGGTGGTCGAGAGCACGGCCGACGGCGACGCCTACCTCGGGGCGGCGCTGGCCACGTTGGCCCTCGGGCTGTTCCCCTACAGCGCCTTCCTGCTGCTGGCCCGGGCCTACTACGCCCTGGGCGACAGCCGAACCCCGGGCCTGGTCTCGATCGGCGTGGCCGCGACCGGCCTGGCGATCCTCGCCATCGGCGCCCCCCTGACCGACGGCACGGCCCGCGTCACGGTGCTCGGCCTGGCCCACTCGTCGGCCTACGCCGTGGGCATGGTCGTGCTCCTCGTCGGGTTGTCCCGCCGCACCGGGGGATCGGTCGTGCCCGGCTCGGTCATCGCCATGGCCGGCGCCGCCGCGGTGACGGCGGCCGCGGTGTGGTTCGCCAGCGACCGCCTCCTGTCGGGCCACACCGGCCTGCTGGCCGATGGGGTGGTCGCCGGTGGGCTCACCGTGGTGGGCGCGGTCGGCCTGTTCGTCGCCTACCGGGTGTCGGGGATCCGCGACCGCCTGACCCGGCGCCAGGACGGCACCGAGCCGGGCGACGGCGCCGTGGACGCGGTGGTCCCGTGAACGATCGGGCCGGCGGAGCGGGACTCCTCGTCCTCCTCGTCGGGCTGGTGGCCGGGCTCGTGTCCGCCGCCCCGGCCGGGGCCGAGGACCTCGATCGCGACGACCCGGTCGAGCGGGTCGTCGTCGTCACGCTGCCCGGGGTGTCGTGGGCCGAGGCTCGCCAGGCCGACACACCGGTGCTCGACGCCCTGGTGCGGGAGTCCGCCGTCGGGGTCATGTCGAGCCAGATCGGACGGGCTCCGGCCACGACCACGGCCGCCTACCTGACGATCGGCGCCGGCACCCGGGCGGTCGTGCCCAGCATCGACACCGGCGTGGCCCTCAACCCCGACGAGCTCCACGGCGGCGTCAAGGCGACCGACATCCTGCGGCGCCGGCTGGGCAGCGCCGTGCCCGGCATCGCCTACCTGCCGGTGGGCGCGGCCCTCGACGCCAACGCCGACTCGACCTTCGGAGCCGTGCCCGGGACCCTGGGCGACGCCCTGGCCCAGGCCGGCATCGCCCGCGCCGTCATCGCCAACGCCGATGCGGCCGAGGGCTTCCCCATCGACGAGCTGCCGCCCGACGGCGCCTACTCCCGCAGCGCCGCCACCGCCCTGATGGGGAGCGACGGCGTGGTACCCGAGGGCACTGTCGGTCGCGACCTCCTGCTGGAGGATCCCGAGGCGCCGTTCGGCCGTCGTCTCGCCCGCTCGGCCGTGCTCGACGCCCTCGACCGCTCGTGGCTGCCCGACCGCCGCCAGGTCGTCCTGCTCGAGGCGTCCGACCTCAGCCGGGCCGCCGCCTACGGGTCGCGCTCGACCCCCGAGCAGCGGGTGGCCCTGCGCCGGGAGGCGCTGGAGGACTCCGACGCCCTGCTGGGCGACGTGTTGGACCGGGTCGACCCGGAGACCGACGCCGTCCTGGTGCTGTCGCCCGTCGCCCCCGGCGGCTCGGGGATGGTGGCCCTGCGGTCGCCCGGGGTCGAGCCCGGGCTGCTCCGCTCGGCGACCACGCGCCGGGCCGGCTACGTGCTCCTGGCCGATGTGGCCCCCACGATCCTGACCCTGGCCGGGGTCGAGCCGCCCACGTCGATCGAGGGCCGGGCCTTCGGGATCGAGTCCGGCGAGGGCGATCGGGTCGGCCAGCTCATCGACCAGAGCATCGCCGCCGGGGCGCGCGACGACCGGCTCCCCGTCGTGGTGCAGATCGTCATCGCCGCGCTGGCCCTGCTGGTCGCGGCCGTCGCCGCCGGCGATCGCCTTCCGCGGTGGGCCCGGCGCGCCCTCGGTCCCATCGCCATCGGCCTGCTCGGCGTGGTCCCGGGCACGTTCCTGGCCGGCCACCTCGACGACGGCCGCCAAGGGTTCGGGGTCTACGCCGCCGCCGTGGTGGCCACCGCCGTCGTGGTGGGCGTCGCCGGCACGCTCGCCGAGCGGCGCTGGCCCCGCACCGGCATCCTCGTGGGGCTCGGCTCGATCCTGGTGCTCGTCGCCGGTGACGTCTTGGTCGGCGCCCCGCTCCAGGTCAACACCGTCTTCGGCTACTCGACGGCCGTCGCCGGCCGCTTCGCCGGTCTCGGCAACCTGGCCTTCGCCCTCTTCAGCGCGGCGGCGCTGACCTTCGCCGTCGTCCTCGTCGACCGGGGTGGGCGACGGGCCCTGGCCCCGGCCATCGGCCTGCTGGTGGCCGCCGTGCTCGTCGACGGCCTGCCCATGCTGGGCGCCGACGTGGGCGGCGTGGCCTCGATGGTGCCCGCCTTCTTCCTCACCGCCTGGGTCCTCGCCGGCCGGACCGTGCGCGGGCCGCACCTGGCCGCCAGCGTGGTCGCCTCGTTCGGGGCCATCGTCGCCGTCGGGCTGCTCGACGCCACCCGCCCGACGAGCTCGCAGACCCACCTGGCCCGGCTGGGGGAGCACGTGATCCACCGCCGGTTCGACGCCGTGGCCGACACGCTGCTGCGGCGGGTCCACGCCAGCTTCGGCTCCACCGATGCCTTCGTGTGGCTGCTGGCGCTGGCCCTGGTGGCCGCCGCCCTCGTCCATGCCGCGGTGGTGGCCCGGGGCCAGGGCTGGCTGGCCCGGCTGCGGCCCCGCGACACCACCTCGCTGGCCCTCGCCATCGGGTTGGGCGCCCTCGCCGTGCTCGGCCTGGTGGTCAACGATTCGTCCATCGCGGTGCCGGCCACCATGCTCATCGTCATCGTGCCCGTTCTCGTCACCCGCCGCCTCGCCCTGACCGGGGCCACGGCATGAGCGAGCGAAGCGAGCGAATCCGAAGGCACGGGCTCTCTGACGGCGGAGCTTGCGGAGCCGTCAGCCGTCATCGATGCCCGACTGCGGCGGACCGAGCCGGTCTGTTCCACGATCCCGGGAGGCATCGATGACGGTCGTGCTGGCGCTGGTGGCCGGGGTGGTGGCCACCGTGGTCCTCGAGCGGACCACCCGGCCGACCTTCGCCCAGCCGGTCCTCGACCGGGAGAACTACCGGGGGCACCACCTGCCCACGGCGGCCGGGCTCCTGCTCGTCGCCGCCGTCATCGCCGTCGACGGGGCCCGCACCCTGCTCGGCCTGGCCGGGTTGGGCGACGCCGACACAGCCGCGCCCCGCATCGCCGTCCTGGTGGTCGTCGTGGCCTTCGGGTTCCTCGGATTGGCCGACGACCTGCTCGGCGACGCCCACGACCGGGGCCTGAAGGGCCACGTCGGTGCGGCGCTGCGCGGCCGGGTCACCACCGGGTTCGTCAAGCTCGGCGGCGGGGTGGCGGTCGCCCTCGTGGTCGCCGGTGCCGTCGACGGCGACCGACCCGGGCGGGTGCTGGTCGACGCGGCGCTGATCGCCCTGGCCGCCAACATGGGCAACCTCTTCGACCGGGCGCCCGGCCGCACGCTCAAGGTCGGGCTGGTGGCGTCGGTGCCGTTGCTGGTCGTGGCCGGCACGGCGGCCACCGGGGTGGCGCTGGCCGTCGTCGTCGGAGCCGGGTTGGGCCTCCTCCCCGCCGATCTCCGGGAGCGCTCGATGCTGGGCGACACCGGCGCCAACGCCTTCGGTGCCGCGCTCGGGGTGGCCACGGTGCTGACCGCCTCCCCGGCCGTGCGGGTCGGCGTGGCCGCCGCCCTGCTGGCGCTGACCCTGCTGTCCGAGGTCGTCTCCTTCAGCCGGGTGATCGCCGGCGTCGCCCCGCTCCGCGCCCTCGACCACCTCGGCCGCCTCCGCCCGGAGCCCCCCTCGTGACCCGGCGGGTGGTGCTCGCGCTGATCGGGTCGGTCCTCGTGGCCCTGGCGCTGGCGGCGGGGCCGGCGGGGGCGGCCGACATCGACCCCGACGACGTGGCCGGCGAGCCGGGTCGAGTGCTCGTCATCTCAGTGCCCGGGCTCACGTGGGCCGACGTGCGCGACCACGACCTGCCCGCCCTGGAGGGGCTCTTCGCCGAGGCCGCCCTGGCCGACATGGCGCCCCGCGCCATCGGTCCGCGGGCCACGCCGGGCGA
>DASVEC010000303.1:0-6798 GCA_036380755.1 Iamia sp.
CGGTCAGCGCCATGGCCTCGTCGAGGGCGGCTTGCAGGACGGGGTCGGCCAGTGACGTCACGGGGCACCTCCGGCGTCGACCGGCTGGAAGGGACGGGGCGGGGGCGCTCCGATCTGGACGGGGCGGAGCACGCTCCCGGAGCGGGGGCCGACGGGTGCCCCGGCCCGGGCGGCGGCGATGGCCGGGTACCGGTGGGCCAGGTCGGCCAGGTCCTCGGGGTCGAGCACCAGCGCCCGCACGTCCTCCCGCCCCACCAGGACCCCGCCCCGGAGCTGGCCCAGCGCCGCGGACAGCCCGAACACGCCGCCGGGCCCGAGGTCCCGGTCACCCGTCGGGCCGCCGTCCGACCAGGCCTGGCCGGACACGACCAGCACGAGGCTCCCGTCGGCCTCGGCGACGACGTCGCCGGCCCGGGCCGTCACCACCCGCAGGAGCGCCGACACCTCGGCCAGGGCCGCGTCGTCCAGCCCGCGGAACAGGGGCAGGCGGGCCAGCGCTCCGGCGGTGTCGAACGGTGGCGGGGCCGGTGGTTCGGTGCCCGTCTGCTCGGCCCACAGGTGGGCGTAGGTCCCCCCGCGGGCCAGCAGCTCGGGATGGGTGCCCATCTCGGCGACCCGCCCGCCCACGACCACGACGATCCGGTCGTGATCGACGACCGTCGCCAGGCGATGGGTCACCGTCACGGTCGTCCGGCCCTGGGCCACGGCCGCGAGGGTGCGGGCGACCTGGCGCTCGGTCCGGGCGTCGAGGGCCGAGGTCGCCTCGTCCAGCAGCAGGATCCGCGGCTCACGGACGAGCGCCCGGGCCAGCGCCACCCGCTGGCGCTGGCCGCCGGACAGGTTGGTGCCGCCGGGCCCGACCGGCGTGTCGTAGCCGTGGGGGAGACCGGCGACGAAGTCGTCGACCTCGGCGGCCACGGCGGCGGCGCGCACCTGCTCGTCGGTCGCCCCCGGTGCGCCCAGGGCGATGTTCTCGCCGATCGTCCCCTCGAAGAGGAACGAGTCCTGGAACACCACACCCATCTGGCGGCGCAGCGAGGCCAGCGACCGCTCGGCCCCGTCGACGTCGTCGAAGAGGACCCGCCCCTCGTCGGGCGCGGCCTGGCGCAGCAGGACCCGCAGCAGCGTCGACTTGCCCGAGCCCGAGGGACCGACGATCGCCACCCGGCTGCCGGCGGGGATCACCAGGTCGATCCGGTCGAGCGCCCGGCGGTCCGGGGTGTAGGCGACGGCGACCCCCTCGAGTCGGATGGCCCCCGCCAGCGGCGCCAGATCAGGGGCGTGCTCGTCCTCGTCCTCCGACGGCGCGTCGAGGATCTCGTCGAGGCGGGCCAGCGAGCCGAGGGACTCCTGGACGCCCTGGCCCAGGTCGGTGAGCCCGGTCACCGGAGCCAGGACCTCCCCCATGATCCCGAGGAAGGCGACCAGGCCGCCGATGGTGAGGCGGCCCTCGAAGATCAACCAGGCGCCGAGGGCGATGGTCACCAGCCGGACGAGCGTGGAGATGCCGCTGACGGCGAGACCGAACACGCCGCCGAAGAGCGCCATGCGCAGCTGCGAGCGCACCAGGCGGTCCGACGCCCGGGCGAAGCGGGCCTCCTCCCGTCCGGCCAGCCCGAAGGCCTTCACCACCGGCAGCGCCTGGTAGTTCTCGGCCGCGACCTCGACGACGGATCCGGCGTCCTCGGAGAGGGCGAGGCTGCGGGTGAGGGCGCCGTTGGCCATCCGCCGGTAGGTGACGGCGACCAGTGGCACGGCGATCAGGACGACCACGGCGAGGGTGGGGCTGATCGTCAGCATGATCGCCGTCGACACCAGCAGCGAGACGGCGTGGAACACGCCGTCGCCGATGGCGGTGGTCAGCCCCGCCTGCACCCGGTTGACGTCGGAGACCAGCCGGGAGAGCACGTCGCCCTGCGGGTGCTCGGCCACCCAGCGGTCGGGCAGGCGCTGGACCCGGGCGAACATCTCCCGCCGGAGGTCGCGGACCACCGACGCCCCGATCGACGCGGTCAGGTAGCCCTGGCGCAGACCGGCGACGAGCGACACGCCGAAGGCGGCGCCGAGCGCGGCGACGAGGGTCAGGACGTCCGAGAGGCGGCCGTTCGGCAGGGCGTCGTCGAAGAGCCGGCGGGTCACGAACGGGTAGACGGCCGTGAACGCCAGGCTGAGCAACAGGTACACCAGCACCTCGGCCTGCCGCCGGCGGTAGGGCCGGAGGTAGCGCCACGAGAGCCGGAGGAAGGTGGAGGTCCCGCGCGCCCGGCTGGCGTCGCGGGCCACCGACGACCGCCACGCCCGCTCCATGGCGGCGGCCGGGCGGCCGTAGACCTGCTCCCAGGTCGCGCCGAGCTGGCCGGCCGGTGCGGCCAGCAGCGTGCGGAGGGCGGGCTCGCCCTCGCGGGCCACGAGGAAGCCCACGAACGCCGCCCGTTCCTCGGGATCGTCGGTGGCGGCGGGCCCCGCCAACCAGAGCCCGTACCCCTCCACCAGATGGGCCACGGCCTCGGCGGCCGGCAGGTCACGGCCGAACACCAGGGCCAAGGAGCGGTGGGGGTCGTCGGGCGGGGCCTCGGGGGTGACGACCATCCACACCTCGGCCCCGTCGACCACCGTCCCGGTGGTCACGAGCCGACCCGGGTCGTCGGGGTCGGGGAAGGGGTCGACCAGGTGGACGGCGACCGGTCCGTCGGTGGGCTCGGTGCCGAAGCCGGCCAGAGCCCGCCGCGCCCGCCGAGCCAGGTCGGCGACGGCATCGGCCGCGTCGGCCCCGGCGCTGCCGGGCCGGTAGCGGACCTCGACACCGTCCCGTTCCACGGTCACCAGGTCGGACGGTCGGGGCGGCAGCGTGCCCTCGGCGGTGGTGGCGCCCGCCCGGCGCACGATCAGGGTCGTGCACCCGAGCTCCAGCCGGGACCCGGCGGCGGCGATCACCGGCCCGTCGATCGCCTCGCCGTCGACGCGGGTCCCGAACCGGCTGCCGAGGTCCTCGACGCGCAGGCCACCGTCCGCCGGGGCGAGGGCCAGGTGGCGACGGGACACCGTCGGGTCGGTGGTGAGGACGTCAGCGTCGCACCCGGCCCGGCCCACCACGACCGGCCGGTCGACGCCCACGGCGCGACGGGACCCGTCGGGCCCCTCGACGACGATCTCGAGCGGACGCACCCCGACCGAGACGACGCCCGCGGGCCCCGGTTACACGCCGGCGCCGTAACCGGGGAGGGTCCCCGACGTCTGGAGCCACCATGACCGATCGCTCCCGCGACGAGGCCGTGGCGGCGGCCGTCCTCGCCAAGGTGCGGGCCTTCGCCAGCGGGCTCGACCCCGACGAGCGCCGGGTGCTCGCCGCCCTGCTGGCGCCCGGCGTCGCCGCCGCCTGGGCGGAGCCGTCCGAACCCGACGTCGTCGGTTTCGAGTGGCGCCCCGACGACGTGACGTCCCACCTCGCCGCCGCCGTCCGGGCCGAGGGTCTGCGGATCGAGGGCTGGCCGCCCGTGTAACCGGTGGCGGACGGTCACGTCTGGGGTGGCGACGAGGGCGCGAGGTCCGCCCCTCCCGTTGCGAAAGGGGCCGACCATGGCCGACGAAGAGACCGGCGTCGAGGGTGCGCTCATCCGCGGGAGCGACGGCACGACGTACTTCATCCCGAGCGACGACCTGGCGGCCTACCGGGTGCCGGACGCGGTCGCCGACCAGTCGGCCGGCGCCTTCGACGGGGACGCGGAGGTGGCCGGGTTCGCGGCTCCCGGGCCGCGGGTCGTCGACGCCATGGCGGGTCCGCTCGGCCCCAACCCCAACAGCCCCGGCGCCCGCGGGGGCGGCGGCCAGGGCAGCGGGTTCTGGCAGGGCCACGACGAGAACTCCAGCAACGCCATCGTCGCCGCGACCGGCTACCGGCCCTGATCCGCGGCACCGTGCTGGAGCTCGACGAACGGCGTCCGGCGCCCGCGCCGGCCCGGCCCAAGGCGACCCGAGAGGGCACGCACCGGAGCAGGGCGCCCGAGGAGACGCTGGCGACCCTGCGCCGGGTGATGCCCGCGCTCGGCATCACCCGGCTGGCCGACGTCACCGGCCTCGACGACATCGGCCTCCCGGTCGTCCAGGCGATCAGGCCGAACTCGCGCTCGCTGTCGGTGTCCCAGGGCAAGGGCGCCAACCTGGCCTTCGCCTCGGCCTCGGCCCTGATGGAGTCGATCGAGACGTGGCACGCCGAGCACGTCGCCCTCCCGCTCCAGTACGCGGCCTGGGAGGAGCTGCGCCTGCGGGCGCGGGTCATCGACGTGGCGTCGATGGCGCACGTGCGGCGCAGCCGGTTCCACCCGCGGTTGCCCATGCTCTGGGTCGAGGGGGAGGACCTGGCCGACGGCGGGCCGGTGTGGGTGCCCTACGAGGTGGTCCACCTCGACATGCGGCGACCGGTGCCCTCCGGGTCGGGGTGCTTCGCCCTGTCCTCCAACGGCCTGGCGGGGGGCAACGACCTCGTCGAGGCCACCATCCACGCGGTCTGCGAGCTGATCGAGCGCGATGCGACCACGCTCTGGGCGCTGGGCGGCGACGAGGTGCGGGCCGCGACGCGGGTCGACCCGGCGACCGTCGACGACGAGGGCTGCCGGCGCCTGATCGACCTCTACGACGCCGCCGGCCAGGCGGTGGGCATCTGGGACATCACCGGGGACGTCGGTGTGGCCTGCTTCGCGGTGGCGATGGTCGACGCCGTCGAGGACGAGCGCCAGCTCGGGAGCTTCGCCGGCTACGGGTGCCACCTGGACCGGGGCGTCGCCCTCTCCCGCGCCCTGACCGAGGCCGGTCAGAGCCGTCTCACCCACATCGCCGCGAGCCGCGACGACCACGGCCACGCCTCCTGGGACGCCGGTCGGGGCACCGATGTCCGGGAGCGGGCCCGCCGCGAGCTGGTGACCACCCCGTGCACCCGATCGTTCGCCGCCGTGCCCGACCTCGCCACCGACGACCTCGACGCCGACCTGGCCCTGCTCCGCCACCGCCTGGCGCGAGCCGGCTTCGCCGAGGTCGTCCGGGTCGACCTCACCCGGCCGGAGCTGGGCATCCCGGTGGCCCGGGTCGTCGTGCCCGGCCTGGAGGCGTCGCACTCGTTCCCGACCTACTCCCCCGGGCGCCGGGCCCGGGCGATCCTGGACGGCGGGTCATGAGCGCTGGCGTGGTGGTGTTCGTGGGGCCGACCTTGGCGCCCGCCGAGGTCGGAGCCCGGTGCCCCGGAGCGACGGTGCTCCCCCCGGTCGCCCTCGGCGACGTGACCCGGGTGGCGCGCACCCGTCCCCGCGCCATCGCCATCATCGACGGGTTCTTCGAGCGGCAACCGTCGGTGTACCACAAGGAGGTCCTCTGGGCGTTGAGCGAGGGCGTCCCGGTCTACGGCTCGTCGAGCATGGGCGCCCTGCGCTCCGCCGAGCTGCACCCGTTCGGCATGGTGGGCGTCGGGCGGATCGCCGAGATGTACCGCACCGGCGAGCTGGTCGCCGACGACGAGGTCGCCATCGCCCACGGCACGGCCGAGTCCTGCTACCGGGCGCTGTCGGAGGCCCTGGTGAACGTCCGGGCCACGACGCACGCCGCCGTCGTCTCCGGCGTGCTGGCCCCGGACGAGGCGGCCGCCGTGGTCGAGGCCGGCCGCGGGCTCTACTACCCGGACCGGGTCTGGCCCGCCATCCTCGACGGGGCCGCCGGCGCGGTGGCGGCGGCTCGTCTCGACGCCTTCCGCGCCTGGCTGCCGGCGGGGCGGGTGGACCAGAAGGCCGACGACGCCTGCGAGCTCCTGGCGTTGCTCGCCACCCTGCCGGTCGACGGGGCGCCGCCGGAGGTCGGCTTCGAGCTGTCGCGCACGCCGTTCTGGGAGGACGTGGTCGCCGCCGTCGACCGGGACGACGCCGGGCCCGACGGGCTGGGCGCGGGCGTCGACGACGTGGTGGAGGAGATCCGCCTCGACCCGGGCCGGTACCTCGTCGCCGAGGCGGCGGCTCGCCACCGGTCGCTCGGGTCGGCCCTCGCCGACGTGCTCGGCTACGAGCCGGCCGACGCCGACCTGGCCGACGAGGTCACCGCGTGGCGTCACGAGCAGGGCCTGGTCGACGGTGACGCGGTGACCCGCTGGCGAGAGGAGCACGGCGTGAGCCCGGCCCAGCTCGTCGCCCTCCTGCGGGAACGGGCCCGGCAGCGATGGGCCGAGATGGTCGCCGAGCCGCGGGTGGGCGCAACGCTCGTCGACCACCTGGTGCTCGACGGGTGCTACCCGGACCTGGCCCGGCAGGCCCGGGCCAAGCGCCGATGGCTGCGGGACCGGGGTCTCGAGCATCCGCCGCCGGGGTCCGCCGGGTGCGACGACACCGACCTGCTGGCCGCATTCGCCGCCCGCGAGCCCGACCTGACCGGTCCCGACGGCCCCGATGCGGAGGTCATCGCCGACCGGTTGGGCTTCGGTGGTCCCGACCAGCTGCTCCGCGCCCTGCGACGCGACGACCTGACCGCGGCGGGCTGACCTCCGGCCCACGCGGTGCCGGACCACGAGGTGCCTGGCACCTCGTGGGCGTCAGGCCTCGGCGACGGCCTGGCGGAGACGGCGGCGGGCCCGGTGGAGGATCACCTTGGCGTTCCCCTCGCTCACGCCGAGGGCGACGGCGACCTCGGCGGGTCCGAAGCCGAGATCGACCACCAGGGCCAGGGTCAGGGCATCACGACGGGACAGGCCCTGCACGCCCACCCCCAGCCGGCGAGCCAGGTCGGCGGCCGCGACCAGGTCATCGGGTCCCGGCCCGGGATCCGGCA
>DASVEC010000304.1:0-8010 GCA_036380755.1 Iamia sp.
CGGCGTCGGCGCCGTCGGCCGGTGCGTAGACCTTGCCCCGCAGCTCGATGCGCGCGCCGAGCCCCTCGGGCGCGAAGGCCTCGGCCCCCAGGTCGTAGCTGAGCTCCTCGATCGGGCGCGGCCCGAGGGTGCCGGGGTCGACCGCCACGGGCGGGATGGCCCCGGCCGGCGTCACCGACCCGGGCCCCGCGGTGGGCGCCAACGTCGCCGCGACCAGCAGGGCGACGACCAGCAACAGGCGGCGGCGCATCATCGGACGACCTCGAGGGGACCGGCCTCGACCGGGTCGCCGGCGCCCCACCGATAGGTGACCGGGGCTCCCGCGACGACCACCGCCGGGTCGGTGACGACGACGACCAGGGCGGTGAGGTCCGGGGCGACGACCCCCTCGCCGACGTCCTGGCCACCGATGGCGACGATGATGCGCGAGGACAGGACCTCGTGGCGGCCCGGGATGGTGATGCGCCAGACCGTGCCGTCCCCGACCGGTACCTCGTCGGCGACAGGTCCCGTCCGGCGGCGTCCGGTCGGCGCCGGGGCAGGCGGTGCCTCCACGACGGCCCGCAGCTCCGCCGCGGTGAGACCGTCGACGGGCGAGGACACCGGGGCGCCCGGCGCCTCGGTCGTCGGCACCGGCTGCTGCCCGGGCTCGGAGGGCGCGGCCTCGGCCCCCGCTCCGGCCTCGACCGGTTCGGAGCCGCCGCCGCAGGAGGTCAGTCCCACAGCCATCACGATGCAGACCCCCAGGCCCGCCGTGACGCTGCGTCGGGCGCGAGCGTGCATCGGCGGACGGTACAGCAGCCGGGCGCCGGCCTGGGGGAGGTGCGTCAGCCGCCCGACGGGGGCTTGGGCTCGCGCGGGAGGCCCAGGACCTTCTCGCCCACGATGTTGCGCTGGATCTGGCTGGTGCCGCCCCAGATCGTCTCGGACCGGCTGAAGAAGAAGGCCGAGACCATCGGGCTCACGGGATAGGCGGCCCGGCCCTGGGTGCGGGCGGTGCCGGGCCACGAGCCCTTGTCGGGGCCGACGGTCGAGAGCAGGGCGCCGGCGCCGTGGATGTCGAGCGCCAGCTCCATGGCCTCCTTGTGCATCTCCGACCAGAACATCTTGTTGGTGGCGCCCAGGGCGGCGACGCCGGCGTCGCGCTTCCCGCTGAGGTTGGCGGTGAGGTTCCGCAGGCCGTTGATCCGGAGGATCTGGATCTTGGTGTGGTACCGGGCCAGGCCCTGGCGGACGATCGGATCGTCGATCTTCTCGTTGGCGGTGGCCGCCTCGACCAGCAGGCGCCACTCCTCCTCGAAGCGGCGGTGGCCGGTGGTGGCCGACATGCCCCGCTCGAAGCCGAGGGTCGAGTTGGCCACGGTCCAGCCGTTGTTCACCCCGCCGAGGACATTCTCCTTGGGGCAGCGGGCACCGTCGAAGAAGACCTCGTTGAACTCGTCGGTGCCGTCGGGCTGGACGATGCCCCGCACCTCGATGCCCTCCTGCTGCATCGGCACCAGGAGGTAGGAGATGCCGGCCTGCTTCTTGACGTCCGGGTCGGTCCGGGCCAGGACGAAGCAGTAGTCGGCGAACTGGGCCTGGGTGGTCCACACCTTCTGGCCGGTGATGACCCACTCGTCGCCGTCGAGCACGGCCTTGGTCTTGAGCGAGGCCAGGTCCGACCCGCTCTCGGGCTCGGAGAAGCCCTGGCACCAGCGGACCTCGCCCTTCAGGATCTGGGGGAGGAACTGCTTCTTCTGCTCCTCGGTGCCGTACTGGAGGATCGTCGGCCCGACGAGCGTGTCGCCGAAGAAGTCGGCCCGCATGGGCGCCTTGGCCCGGGAGAACTCCTCGGAGAGGACGACGCCCTGGATGGTGGTGAGGCCCTTGCCGCCGTACTCGACCGGCCAGGTGGCGCAGATCCAGCCCCCCTCGAACAGCTTCTCGGTCCACTCCTCGTTGAACGCCTTGCGCTCGTCGGAGGTCATCTCGAAGCCGTCGTCGAACCAGCCGTCGGGCAGGTTCTCCTCCAGCCACGCCCGGATCTCGGTGCGGAACTCCTCGGCCTCGGGCGGGTACGTCAGGTCCATGGGCCAACCTTGACGCGTTCTGGCGACCCTGGTCCACCTATGAGGTGGACCAGGGTCGCCAGAACGGGAGGTCGTTACTGGGAGTCGGGGTAGCCGGCGTTGCCGTCACCGTCGAGGTCGGTGCACAGGTAGTCGTCGGTCAGGGCCGCCATGCAGTCGGCCCCGCCGATCAGGTACTGGTAGGTGCCGTCGCCGTCGGGGTCGACGCAGTCCGGGTTCGACCCCGGGGTGCAGGTCTGGCCGGGAGTCAGCACCTCGGTGGTGGTCGTCGGCGGATCGGTGGCCGGCGGGGCCGTCGTGGTGGGCGGCGCCTCCGTGGTGGTGGTCGGGTCCGTCGGGACGGGGGACGTCTGCGGCGGCACGCTCGTCGGCGCGGTCGTCGGCGGTGCCGGGCAGGGCCCGGTCTGGACCGACCCGGGCTCGGCCGCGGTCTCGCACTCCGTGGTGGTTGTCGGATCCTCGACGGTGGTGGGCGGGTCGGTGGTCTGACCCTCCTCGGCCTTGACCGAGGTGGTGGGCTCGCCGTCGGAGACGACGATGGCGCCCACGCCGGCGGCCACGACGAGGGCGGCGGCCGCGGCCAGGACGATGCCGCCCTGGCGCCGGCGCCGGGAGGCCCGGCGGGCGGCCAGCCGCTCGTCGACGCCCTCGCGGGTGACCCCGTCGGCGGTGATGGTCTCGGTGGCGGCACCCATGCGGGCGGCCAGGTCGGCCTCGAAGGCGTCGTGGGTGTCGGTCGGGGTGCTCATCGGGCGATCTCCTCTCGCAGCTGGCCGAGCGCTCGGTGGAGGGTGGACTTCACGGTCCCCACCCTCATGTCGAGCGCCTCGGCGATCTCGTCCTGGGTCATGTCGCCGTAGAAGCGGAGGACCACCACCGCCCGCCACGCCGGGCGCAGCCGGCCGAGGGCGTCGAGCAGCTCGCGGGCCTCGAGGGCCGCCGGCTCGGGCGACTCGTGCACGACCCGCAGCTCGCGGCTGCGGCGCTTGCCGGCCCGGCGGGCGCCGTGCACGACGCAGGTCCGGAGGTAGCCGCCGGGCCGGTCCAGGCGATCCCAGCGCTCGTAGACCTGGGCGAAGGCGTCCTGCACCACCTCCTCGGCCACGGCCTCGGACCCCACGAGGAGATAGGCCAGGCGGGTCATGGGCACTCGCTCGGCGGCGAACAGGTCGTCGAAGCCGCCGTACCCCGCGCCCTCCGGCGCGGCCACGGCGGCCAGGGGAAGGGGCGTCATGGTCTCCGCCTCTGGGTTGTCGGTCACGTGCATCACATCCCCGACGAGTCCCCACCACCCTGCTTCGTTCCCGCCATCCCGCCCTAACCTGCCCGCCATGACCGACGTCGTCGCCGATCCACCGTCGACCGAGGCTCCTGCGAAGGCCGGTCGCTGGACCGCGCAGTGGAAGGAGCTCTACGAGGAGGTCATCACCTCCGGGTTGTGCACCGGATGCGCGGGGTGCGTGATCTCGTGTCCCCACGACGTGATCGGCTACGACCACGTCCAGGGCGGCTACAAGCCGTTCCACCTGGAGGAGGAGCTGGGGAAGGACAACTGCGTCCACGGCGAGAAGGGCTGCACCTCGTGCACCCGGGCCTGCCCCCGCTACCAGCGGTGGGAGACCCAGGCCGACGAGCACCTCTTCGGCCGGGAGCGCGAGACCGAGGAGGTCTCGGGCATCTACTCCGACATCCTCCTCACCCGGGCCGTCGACGACGGAGTCCACGAGGCCGGCCAGGACGGCGGGCTGGTCTCGGCCATGCTGCTCTGGCTGCTCGAGGAGAAGTACATCGACGGCGCCCTGGTGAGCTATCTCGAGGGCGACGGCTCGTCGTGGGTGGCCAAGCCCGGCGTGGCCACCACGCCCGAGGAGATCATGGCGTCGGCCGGGAGCCGCTACACCTACTCGGCCAACACCCTCGCCCTGAACGAGGCCCTGGAGCGGGGGCTGAAGGACCTGGCGCTGGTGGGGATGAGCTGCCAGAGCTCGGTGCCGCCGGTGATGTGGAGCCGCAAGATCGGCAAGATCGGCAAGCCCATCAAGTTCAACATCGGGCTGCTCTGCTCGAAGACCTTCGACGACGCCATCTTCGAGGAGCTCTTCGAGGCCAAGTACGGCCTCACCCGGGCCATGATCAAGAAGGTCAACATCAAGGGCGTGTTCCAGATCTGGACGCACGACGGCGAGTACCACGAGGTGCCGCTCAAGGAGTGCCACGCCTGGACCCGCGAGGGCTGCAACCACTGCCCCGACTTCGCCGCCGAGCACGCCGACATCTCGACCGGAGGCATCGGCAAGTACAACGACTGGACGCTGACCATCGTCCGCACCGAGCTCGGCCGCGAGGTCATGGCCCGGCTGGTCGCCGCCGGGCGCATCGAGACCCGGCCCGGCGACGACGACCCCGGCGCCATCGCCCTCATGCACAAGCTGGCCCGCAAGAGCCGCGCCCGCTGGCCCAAGGAGGGCGTCGCCGTCGACACCCCGCGCCGCCTGGCGCCCGCGCCCCCCAAGGCCCCGAAGGCACCCGCGCCGGCCTAGGTCAGGCCGGGCCAGGTCAGGTCAGGACAGCCGGCCCTCGTCCTTGCAGGCGTCGATCTTCTGCTGGATGGCGTCGGGCAGCGGCCCGGGCTCGTCCTCCAGCTCCTCGTTGTACCTCTTGAAGTCCTCGAAGGGGACGCCGTCGTCGGGGTCGGAGATCCCCTCGTAGGAGCACTCGCAGATCGCCGTCGCCCGCTCGTCGGAGACGGCCTCGCCCTCGCCCTCGGTCTCGGTGAGGGCCTCTTCGCAGCCCTCGACGAAGTTCTTCTCGGTGGTGTCGCCGTAGTCGTCCGGGACGGGCCGGTTGTGCGAGCAGGCGCCGAGGGCCACCACCGCGGCCAGCACGAGGGCGGCGCGCCGGGCGCGAGCCAGCCGGCGAGGCGCCAGCCGAGTGGCGAGGTGACGTCGACCGAAGAGGGTGGAGGCGTGCGACATGCGACCGACGAATCTACCGGCCGTCCCCGACCTCCCCCGAATCAGGCGGTGCCGCCGCCGAGCTCCCGGGCCCTGCCCAGCACGTCGTCGAGCATGGCCGGGGTGAGCCGGCCGGTGAAGGTGTTCTGCTGGCTCACGTGGTACGAGCACAGGATCGTGCGCCCGTCGGGCAGGGGGACCTCGACGCCGTGGCCGAACCGGGGCCGGGGCCGGACGCCGAGCAGCCCGCACAGGACCTGGTAGCCGAAGCCGCCCAGCACCAGCAGGACCCGGACGTCGGCCAGCAGCGCCAGCTCGCGCTCCAGGTAGGGCCGGCAGGTGTCGCGCTCGGCCGGCGTCGGCACGTTGGCGGGCGGGGCGCAGCGGACCGGGCAGGTGATCCAGCAGCCGGTGAGGCGCAGCCCGTCGTCGCGGCTCGTCGCCACCGGCTGGTTGGCGTAGCCGGCCCGGTGGAGGGCGGCGTAGAGGACGTCGCCCGAGCGGTCGCCGGTGAAGATGCGCCCGGTCCGGTTGGCGCCGTGGGCGGCCGGCGCCAACCCGACGATCGCCAGGTGGGCGGCCGGATCGCCGAAGCCGGGGACGGGACGGGCCCAGTAGGTCTCGTCCCGGAAGGCGGCCCGCTTCTCGACGCCGATCTGCTCCCGCCAGGCGACCAGCCGGGGACAGGCCCGGCAGTCGACGATGTCGGCCTCCAGCTCGGCCAGGCCGGCGCGCCGCGCCGCCGGGACCCGGCTGCTCATTGGCGCGCCATCGACCCGTGGGAGACATCCAGCCGCCTCGCCGGCGAGGAGCACCAACGAGCGCTGACGGCTCCGCAAGCTCCGCCGTCAGAGAGCCCGTGCTGTCTGGTTCGCTCGCTGCGCTCGCTCACCCGGCGCCTTCGGGTCCCACCTCGACCTCGACGCGCCGCAGCTCGGGGGCCAGCCAGCGCGACACCAGCAGGGCGCCGGCGTCGCGGAAGTGGAGCCCGTCGTTGCGCAGGAAGATGCCGTCGATCGACTCCTTGCAGTCGTCCTCGGGGCAGAGCCACCCGGCGAAGTCGATGGTCTGGGCCTTCGGGCTCTTCTCGGCCACGTCCTCGATGACGTCGTTGATGCAGTGCTGGTGCTCGTCGAAGGCCTCGGGGTCGTCGGCGCCCAGCCGACCGGTGGGGGCAGTGACGAGGTCGACGACGGCTCCGGTCTCGGAGAGCACGTTCACGGCCTGGGTCAGGCGGTAGAGCCAGCGTTCGTCGTACTGCGGCTCGCAGGGCCACCGCTCGTGACCGTCGATCGGGATGGACTCGATGCCACCGAAGGCGCCGAACAGCACCATCACCACATCGGGCTCGTACTCGGCGACCAGGTCGGGCCACTCGCCGCTGCAGTCGTGGACGAACGTGGCCTCGGGAGGCGGATCGGAGCCGGGGTCGCGCATGAGCGTGCAGCCGATCCGGGCGCCGTTCACGGTGGTGACGCCGAGCCGCGACTCCTGGGGCACGAACCCCTCCTCGGCCAGCGAGAAGGCGACCGAGTCCCCCACGATCAGCACGACGGGATCGATCAGCTCCTCGACCCGGGCGACGGGCGCGGTGGTGGGCGGGACCGTCTCGCCCTCCGCCGGGGCCGTCGTGGTGACGACGACGCGGTCGGCCGCCGAGCGCGGACCGAGGTCGGGCCGGGTGGCCTCCTGCGAGGCGGGCGCGGCGTCGACGGCGCCGATCGATCCCACCAGCAGGGCGAGGACGGCGGCGGCCACGCCCACCGGCGCCAGCCGCACCGACGGCCAGCGCCACTGTCGCTCGAGGATCGGTCGCTCGATGAAGCGATAGCTGAGGATCGCCGCGGCCAGCGAGGTCAGGACCCGCGCCGCGGTCAGGTACCAGCCCTCCAGACCGAGGTCGGACTCGGCCAGGAAGCGGTAGATGGGCCAGTGGTAGAGGTAGAGGCCGTAGCTGATGGCGCCCAGCATCCGCAGCGGCGGCAGGGCCAGCACGGGGGCGACCAGGCTCGGCCCCGGCGTGCTGATGTCGATGATGACCACCACCGCGGCCACGCCGCAGGCCAGCAGGCCGCCCCGGTAGAGCACCGCCGAGGTGCCGTCGAGCAGGATCCAGACGAGGCCCAGGAACGCGATCGAGGCCACCGACGCCACGGCCAGCCCGGTTCGGGCCTGGCCCCGCACGCGCCAGATGGAGCCGCTGGCCCGCTGGAAGCAGGCCGCCGCGGCGCCGAGGAGGATGGCGGCGACCCGGGTGTCGGTGCCGAGGTAGAGCCGTTCGACCGACACCCCGGCGAACGAGCCGACGATCATCCCGCCGGCGGAGAGGAGGGCGCCGCCGAGGGCGATGGTGCCGAGCAGCCGGACCCGGCGCTCCCGCGAGCGGTAGCGGCTCATGCCCCGGGGCCACCCCCGTGAGAGCCGCAGGACGCCGAGGACCAGCAGCGGCCACACCAGGTAGAACTGCTCCTCGATGGCGAGGCTCCACGTGTGCTCGAGCCACGACGGCGACAGGCTCTGCTCCCAGTAGCCGTTGCCGCCGAAGATCGCCTGCCAGTTGGCGACGTAGCCCAGCGTGGCCAGCCCGGCGTCGCGCAGGTCGCCCCGCGCCGCCGGGAGGACGCGCCATCGGGCCACCAGGCCGACGGCCACGAGCGTCACCACGAGGGCGGGCAGGAGCCGGCGCACCCGGCGCGCCCAGAAGGGTCCCAGCAGGATGTGGCCGGTCGTCCGCCACTCGGTCACCAGGAGCGAGGTGATGAGGTAGCCGGAGAGGGTGAAGAAGAGGTCGACGCCGAGGTAGCCGCCGCGGAGGTGGCCGGCGTGGAACCACAGGACGACCGCGACCGCGACGCCTCGCAGCCCGTCGAGCGCGGGGATGTGGGCCAGCCCGCCCCGCCCCTCCCCGTGGGCGTCCGCCTGCTCAGACATCGGCGCGGATGGTACTTGTCGGCCCGTGCCGGGCCCCAGGCACGGCCGCCGGC
>DASVEC010000305.1:0-3787 GCA_036380755.1 Iamia sp.
CGCCGTGCTTCTTGCCCTTCGGCGTGGCCCCGAGGAGGGCCCGGGCCTCGTCGAGCACGGGCACGTCGTCGGTCCGCCAGATCACGGCATCGAGGGTCTCGGACCGGGGCCGGTGGAGGGCGGCCCGCTCCTCGGGCGAGAGGTGCTGGCGCCCGGCCAGCTCGATCAGACCCTTCGACCCGTAGAGGTCGTGGAGGAGCTCGGCCGGCGTGAGGACCGGCCACATCCGCTCGAGCGCCTCGCGGACGAGGGGCTCGTGCCGCAGCCGGCTGCGGACCTCGCCGGCGTCGAGCGGCGAGCGGCTGCTGGCGGCGAGCGCCTCGAACAGGCCGGCCTCGACGAAGCGGCGCCCGCCGTTGTGGTGCCGGGCCCGGCGCCGGGCGTCGGCGACGATGCGCTCGGAGTCGGCCACCGTGACCCGCAGCCGGGTGAGCCCGTAGGGGACGACGAGATCCTGGCGCAGCGGCCGCTTGCGGTCGCGCACGGCCTTGGCCAGCACCTTGACCATCCGGGCGTCGCCCTTGACCCGGGCGGCCAGCGGGGTGTCGCGGTCGCGCACCCGCACCGGGTCGATGAGGTCGCCCAGCACGGCGAGCTCGACCCCGGCCTCGCCCAGCGACGGCAGGACCTGCTCGATGTAGCCGAGGAACAGGCGGTTGGGACCGACGACGAGGACGCCCTGGTCCTCCAGCGGGAACCGGTGGGTGTAGAGCAGGTAGGCCGCCCGGTGGAGGGCGACGACGGTCTTGCCCGTGCCGGGGCCACCCTGGACCACCAGCACGCCGGGCATCGGGGCCCGGATGACCTCGTCCTGCTCGCCCTGGATGGTGGCGACGATGTCGCCCAGCCGGCCCGAGCGGGCCGTCTCGAGGGCGGCGATGAGGGCGCCGTGGCCGGAGATGCCGTCGTCGTCGCCCAGGCCGAGGGCCCGATCGCCGAACAGCTCGTCCTCGATGTCGAGCAGCGTGGGGCCGCGGGTGGCGAAGTGGCGGCGCCGGGCCAGACCCATCGGCGCCCGGCCGGTGGCCCGGTAGAACGGCTCGGCCACCGGCGCCCGCCAGTCGACGACGACGACCTCCTGGTTGGGGTCGGCCACCGCCACCCGGCCGATGTAGTAGGTGTCGCCGTCCTGCGGTTCGGGGTGGCCGTTCGGGGCGCGCTCGACGCGTCCGATGGGGTCGTTGGCTGCGGGGGCCGGTGGCTCGGGGTGGCCACTGTGCTGACCGTTCTGGGGCGGGGGCTCGGTGTCGATGCGCCCGAAGCAGAGGGTGGCGTCGCCCAGGTGCAGCTGCACCAGCCGCTGGGCGATCGTGTCGAAGATGACCTCGCGCTCGAAGCGGGCCTGCTCGGTGCCCCCGCGACCGACCTCGACCATCGTCTGGAGCGTGGTCGCCCGCTCCCGCGCCGCTGCGAGGCACTCGTAGGCGTAGTCGATGTAGGCCTGCTCGGCCTCGAGCTCGGGGTGCAGGGTCCGGTCCCCTGGGTTGCGGGCCCGCGCGGAGCGTGGGCGGAGGGTCGACCACTCTAGTGCCCTCCGGGGCCGGATGGGCTGGGCGATCTGCACAGTGCGTGCTGCCCATGCCCCGATCGGGTCCGGACCAGGGAGAACCCCCTACCCTCGATGCGTGCCCCCGTCGCCCGACGCTCCCTTCCTCCGCGCCTGCCGGGGCGAGCCCGGCCCGACCGTCCCGGTGTGGTTCATGCGCCAGGCCGGGCGCTCGCTGCCGGAGTACCGGGCCATCCGGGGCGAGGGCAGCATCCTCGACGCCATCCGCACCCCGGATCTGGCCACGGAGATCACCCTCCAGCCCGTCCGGCGCTACGGCGTCGACGCCGCCATCCTCTACTCCGACATCGTCACGCCCGTCGCCGCCATCGGCTTCGGGGTCGACGTGACGCCGGGGGTCGGGCCCGTCGTCGAGCAGCCCTTCGCGTCGGCCGCCGACCTCGAGCGCCTCCGACCGCTGGAGCCGCTCGTCGACGTGCCCTACGTGATCGAGACGGTGGCGAACCTGGTCGACGAGCTGGGTGACGTGCCGCTGATCGGCTTCGCCGGCGCCCCCTTCACCGTCGCCAGCTACCTGGTCGAGGGGGCACCGACGCGCACCTGGACCCGGACCAAGGCCCTCATGCACGGCGACCCGGGGCTGTGGGACCAGCTGATGGACCGGCTGGCCGACCAGGCCGTCGCCTCGCTGCGGGCCCAGGTCACCGCCGGGGCCTCGGCCGTCCAGCTGTTCGACTCGTGGGCCGGCGCCCTCACCCCCGCCGACTACGAGCGCTTCGTCCTCCCCCACAGCACCAAGGTCCTGGCCGGTGTGGCCGACCTCGGCGTGCCCCGGATCCACTTCGGCGTCAGCACCGGCGAGCTCCTGCCCCTCATGCGCCGGGCCGGGGCCGACGTGGTGGGCGTCGACTGGCGGGTGCCGCTCGACGCCGCCCGGGCCCGGCTGGGCGACGACGTCGTGCTGCAGGGCAACCTCGACCCCGCGCTCGTGGTGGCCGGCACCGAGGTCGCCCTGGAGGGAGCGCGCGACGTGCTCCGGCGCAACGACGGCCACCCGGGCCACGTCTTCAACCTCGGCCACGGCGTCCTGCCCGAGACCGATCCGGCGGTGCTCGAGCAGGTCGTCGCCCTCGTGCACGAGGAGGGCCGGGCCGACGACCAGCCGTCGCTCCTGGAGGCGACGCCATGAAGGAGGTCGGCGTCGTCGTGATGGCGTACGGGACACCGGCCTCGCCCGAGGACGTCGAGCCGTACTACACCCACATCCGGCGGGGCCGGCCACCGTCGCCCGAGCAGCTGGCCGACCTGCAGCGGCGCTACGACGCCCTCGGCGGGACGTCGTCGATGGCCGAGCGCACGACCGCCCAGGTCGAGGCGATCGTCGCCGCCCTCGAGGAGCGGGCGCCGGGACGCTTCGTGGTCACCCTGGGCCAGAAGCACGCCGATCCCTTCGTCGAGGATGCGGCCGAGACCCTCGCCGTCGCCGGCGTCACCGACGTCGTCGGCCTGGTCCTCGCCCCGCACTACTCGGGCTTCAGCGTGGGCGAGTACCAGCGCCGCCTGGCCGAGGCCGTCACCACCCACTCCGGTGGCCGGACCGTCGGCATCGACCGGTGGAGCGACGCGCCGGCGTGGCTCGACTTCACGGCCGGCGCCGTGCGGGGCGCGCTCGCCGAGATGCCGGCGAAGACCAAGGTGCTGTTCACGGCCCACTCGCTGCCCGAGCGGGTGCTGGTCGGCGATCCGTACCCGGCCGAGCTGGCCGGCAGCGCCCGGGAGATCGCCCGCCGGGCCGGCCTGGCCACGTGGGCGGGCTGGGGCCTGGCCTGGCAGAGCGCCGGGGCCACACCCGAGCCGTGGCGGGGCCCCGACGTCCTCGAGGTCATCCGCGACCTGGCCGCCACGGGCCGCAGCGAGGGCGTGCTGGTGTGCGCCCAGGGCTTCGTCACCGACCACCTCGAGGTGGGCTACGACCTCGACATCGAGGCCCGCGCCGTCGCCGACGGGGTCGGCCTGGCCTTCGGCCGCACCCGCACCGTCGACGCCGACCCGGCCGTGATGGGCGCCCTCGCCGACCGGGTCGTGGCGGCAGCCGAGGCCCTGGAGGTCGCACCATGACCGTCGTCGTCGCCGGAGCCGGCATCACCGGGCTGGCCGCCGCCCTCCGCCTGGGCGCGGCCGGTGTCGAGGTCGTCGTGGTCGACCCGGCCGACCGCATCGGCGGCCTGATCCACACCTCCCCCTTCGCCGGGCGGATGGTCGACGAGGGCGCCGACGCCT
>DASVEC010000306.1:0-6725 GCA_036380755.1 Iamia sp.
GAACTTGGCCTTCTCGGCCGCCATGACCTCGCGCTTCTTCTTGCCGCACGCCTTGCGGAGGTTGTCGGCGTCGGCCAGTGAGTACCCGGCGAACTGCTGGGACACCCGCATCATGAGCTCCTGGTAGATCATGAGCCCGAAGGTGTCCTCGAGGATCTCCTTGGCGTCGGGGTGGACGTAGGAGATCTCCTTGCGGCCGTTCTTGATGTCGGCGTAGTCGTTGTGCATGTTCACGCCCATCGGCCCCGGGCGGTACAGGGCCACGAGGGCGGCGACGTCCTCGAAGGTGGTGGGCGCCATGCGGCGGAGCAGGAGGCGCAGCCCGCCCCCCTCGAACTGGAAGACGCCGATGGAGTCGCCCCGGCGGAGCATCTCGTAGGTCTTCTCGTCGTCGAGCGGCGGGTCGTCGATGTTCACCTCGACGCCGCGGAAGTCCTCGATCAGCTCGAGCGTGTCGGTGATGACGTCGAGGTTCCGCAGCCCGAGGAAGTCCATCTTGAGGAGCCCGAGCTCCTCGACGTTGTTCATCTCGTACTGGGTGACGACCGGCGCCTCCTCCAGCGTCTGGCCCGGACCGGGCTTGCGCTGGATCGGCAGGTACTCGGTGAGCGCCTGGTCCGTGATCACCACGGCGGCGGCGTGGATGCCGTCCTGGCGGCGCAGCCCCTCGAGGCTCTTGGCCACGTCGACGACCCGGTGGACCTCGGGGTCCTCCTCGTACATCTTCCGCAGCTCGGTGGCCCGCTGATAGCCGTCGACGAACTTCTCGTGCTGCTCGAGACAGGCGTAGAGCGGCGTGTCGCGCCCCATCACGAGCGGCGGCATGGCCTTGGCCACCTTGTCGCCCACGGCGTAGGGCAGACCGAGCACGCGGGCGGCGTCGCGCACCGCGGCCCGGGCCTTGATCGTGGAGAAGGTGACGATCTGGGCGACGTGGTCGCGGCCGTAGCGCTCGGCCGCGTAGCGGATCATCTCGTCCCGGTAGCGGGAGTCGAAGTCCATGTCGATGTCGGGCATCGAGATGCGGCTGGGGTTGAGGAAGCGCTCGAACAGCAGGTCGTACTTGATGGGGTCGATGTCGGTGATGCGGAGGGCGTAGGCCACCGCGCACCCGGCGGCCGAGCCCCGGCCGGGCCCGACCCGGATGTCCATGTCGTGGGCGTGCTTGATGAGGTCCCACGTGATGAGGAAGTAGGCCGAGAACCCCATGTCGTCGATGACCTTGAGCTCGTAGGCCAGACGCTCGACGACCGTGTCGGGCAGCTCGGCGCCCCAGCGCTCCTTGGCCCCGCGGAAGGTGAGCTCGCGCAGGTAGTCGGTGTCGCTCTCGAAGCCCTCGGGCAGCGGGAAGCTCGGCAGCTTGGAGTCGCCGAACTCGATCTCGACGTTGGCCCGCTCGGCCACCCACAGCGTGTTGTCGCACGCCACCTCGAGGTCGCGGAACAGGTACCGCATCTCGGCCGCCGACTTGAGGTAGTGGCCCTCGCCCTTGAACTTGAACCGCTCGTGCTCGCTCTGGCTGATCAGCGCACCCGTCTGGACGCAGAGCAGGGCGTCGTGGCCCTCGGCGTCGTGGGCGTGGGTGTAGTGGCTGTCGTTGGTGGCCAGGAGCGGGGCGCCGATGCGCTTGGCGATGTCGACGAGCAGCGGGTTGGTGCGGTGCTGCTCGGGGATGCCGTGGTCCTGGAGCTCGACGAAGAGGTTGTCGCGCCCGAAGATCTCCTGGAGCCGGGCCGCCTTCTGGAGCGCGCCCTGGTGGTCGCCGGCCATGAGCGACTGCAGGACGTGGCCGCCCAGGCAGCCGGTGGTGGCGATCACGCCCTCGCTGTGGTCGGCGAGGGTCTCCCAGTCGACCTTGGGCTTGCGGTAGTAGCCCTCCATGAAGGCCCGCGATGAGAGCTGGATCAGGTTCCGGTAGCCGACGTTGCTCTCGGCCAGCAGGGTGAGGTGGTAGTAGGCCTTCTTGCCGCCGTCGCCCTCGCCGCCGGTGTCGTCGACCTTGCCCCGGGTCTGGATCCGCTCGCTGCGGTGCTCGTGGGCCATGTAGGCCTCGAAGCCGAGGACCGGCGTGATGCCCTCGGCCTGGCACGCCTTGTAGAAGGGCAGGACCCCGTACATGTTGCCGTGGTCGGTGATGCCGATGGCCGGCTGGCCGTCGGCCGCCGCCGCGGCCACCACCTGGTCGACGCGCGAGGCCCCGTCGAGCATCGAGTACTCGGTGTGGGTGTGGAGGTGGGTGAACGAGTCGCCCACGAGGCCTCCTCGGACCGGAAAAGTCGGTGGTCCACAGCCGTGGCCGCCCTGTGGAGATCCCTGTGGACGAATCACACCGCTGTGATTTCGGACCGTACCACGCTCCCCCGCCGCTCCACCACGGGCCGGGGATGGTGACCCCCGCCGTGGGGCGATGAGTACCGGCCACTCACGCTTCGGGCCGAGAGCGAGGCGGACGATGACGCCATGCGCCTCCCCCGACGCCTCACCGCCCTCGTCGCCCTGCTCGTCACCAGCCTGCTCACGACGGTCCTCACCCTGGCCGGCCTCGCGACCCCGCCCGCCGGCGCCGCTGGACCCCTCCCCCGCCGGATCGTCTCGGCCATCGGGTCGACCCCGGTCACCCAGCCCGACGTGCCGGACCGTGGCCGCTCCGACCCCCAGTCGGTCAGCGGCGACGGCCGCTACATCGCCTTCGTCACCACCGCGGGCGACTCCAACGGCTTCCAGGACGTCTACCTCCGCGACCGGTGGACGGGGACCTCGGAGCTCGTGTCCCAGTCCTCCTCCGGCGGCCTCGGCAACGCCGCCTCGTACGGCCCGTCGGTCAGCAGCGACGGGCGCTACGTGGCCTTCGTGTCGCCGGCGACCACGCTGGTGCCGGGGGACGACTTCGCCCGCGACGTCTTCGTGCGGGACCGGGTGCGGCGCACGACCACGCGGGTGAACCGGCGCCCTGACGGAACCGCGGCCAGCGAGCCCTACTACGCCCAGATCAGCGCCAACGGACAGGCGATCGTCTGGCAGACGTTCTCGGGGGCCACCTACGTCCGGGGCCTGCCCACGGGCTCGATCACCAACCCGGTGTCCGGCGGCTTCGTCCAGGTGAGCCTGAGCGGCGACGGCCACCACCTCGCCTACGTGGACCTGGCCGGTGACGGCATCGTGCGGCGGACCCGCATCGGCGACGGAGCCGTCTGGACCGTCTCGGTGAGCGCCTCGGGAGTGCCCCGCCGGGGCGCCTACCCGTCGATCAGCTACGACGGCAACCAGGTCGCGTTCACGTCGACCGCCTCGGACATCGACCCGACCGCGCCGGGTGGGGGCGTCTTCGTGCGCGACATGCTCGACGGGGCGACCGACTGGTGGGCCCGCGCCAGCGCCGATTCGCTGGTCCTGTCGGGCAACGCCCGGACGCTGACGTTCACGACCCGAGCCAGCCTCACGGCCGACGACACGGACAGCGACCCGGACGTCTACGCCGCCCAGGGCCGCTCCTACCTGCTGCTGTCGGGCGAGCTCCCGCCGTCACCCCGCGCCGGGCGCGAGCCGTGGTACGCCGAGGTGAGCGGCGACGGCCGGGTCGCCACCCTGGTCAGCGCGGCCGTCGTCCCCGGCTCGGGCTCCGGCGGCGGGCTCCGGCGCTGGGCCGTCTCCACCCTCCTCAGCGAGAGCGAGGGCAGCCGGCCGCTGATCCGCCTCGGCTACCAGCGCCTCTTCGATCGCGATCCGACCACGGCCGAGCTCGACACCCGCGTCGCCCAGGTCGACTCGCTCGCCCGCACGACGCCCGAGGTCGTCCTCGACGACCTGCGCCGTGAGTCCTTCAGCGGCCCCCGGGCCGGCGTCGTCCGCCTCTACCTCGCCTACTTCCTCCGCGACCCCGACACGTCCGGCTACCAGTACTGGGTCGCCCAGCGCCGGTCGGGCCGGTCGCTCGACTCGATCAGCCAGGCCTTCTCGGGCACGCCGGAGTTCCGGACCCTCTACGGCTCGCTCTCGAACCGGGCCTTCGTCGAGCGGGTCTACCGGAACGTCCTCGGCCGGGCTCCCGACACGGCCGGCTCCGACTTCTGGACGAACCAGCTCGACACGGGCGCCCGCAACCGGGGCCAGGTCATGACCGGCTTCAGCGAGTCGCCCGAGAACAAGGCGGCGACCCAGAACAAGGTCGAGGCGATCCTCTACCACGAGTCCATCTTCGGGAGCGTGCCCAACGCGGACCGGATGGCCCAGCTCGAGGGCGGCTTCCTCGTCGGCCTGCCGATCACCGACACCATCGACCAGTACTGGGGCTGAGTCGAAGGCCATCGACCTCGTGCGGGGCGGTGACCCCGGACGCGGAGCGATGAGTACCGGCCACTCAATCTCCTGACCCGGGACCGGCGGACGATGACGTCATGCCCTCGTCCCGCCTCTTCCGCCGCCTCCTCGCCCTCGCCGCGGCGGCGGCCGCCCTCGCCGCCTACGCCGCCCTCGTGCCGGCCGACCCGGCGGCCGCCGCCGACCCGCTGCCGGCCGTGCTGGTGTCACGGTTCGGGTCCACGGCTGTCGCCGAGCCCGCCATCCGCTCGCTCGACCGCGTCACCCCCCAGGGCCTCAGCGGCGACGGGCGCTACGCCGTGTTCACGACCCAGAGCGGGTCCAGCACCGATGACAACGGCGTGGCCGACGTCTACCTGCGCGACCGCCGGACGGGGACCACCGAGGCCATCTCGGTCACCCCCGAGGGACGCGCCGGCGAGCGGGGTGCCACCTCGCCGTCCATCAGCGGCGACGGGCGCTACGTCGCCTTCGTGTCGTCGTCGAACGATCTCGCCGGTGAGGATCGCGGCAGCGAGATCGACGTCTTCGTCCGTGACCGCCGGACCGGCACCACCAGCTGGGTGAACCTCCACCCGGACGGCACCCGCGCCGGCAGCGCGTTCGAGACCCAGATCAGCGCCGACGGGAGAGCCGTGGTCTGGCAGGGCTACGACGGGGTGTTCTCGCGCCGCCTGCCGGACGGGCCCATCCACGTCGTCGCCTTCGGCAGCGGGTGGGTCACGTCGCTCAGCGGCGACGGGTCCCACGTCGCCTACGCCCGGTTCGACGGGAGCGTCCCGGTCCGCCGCGTCCGCCTCGCGGACGGCGTCACCGACGTGGTGTCCACCACCCCTGCAGGCCTGGCCCGCAACGGCTTCGATCCCAAGATCAGCGCCAGCGGGCAGGTCGTCAGCTTCACGTCGGACGCCCCCGACCTCCGACCCGGCGCCAACGGCGACCACGACCTCTACGTCCGCGACCTCTCGTCCGGGGGCTCGTACTTCCGGCTGGTCGACGCCTGGGTGCTCAACCACGTCATGAGCGGCGACGGGCTGACCTTCGCCTTCACCACCTCGAACCCGCTCCTCCCCGCGGACACCGACGTCGACCCCGACGTCTACGCGACCGGTTCCCTCGGCCTCCGGCTCCTCAGCGCCGACCGGGCGCCGTCCACCCCCGACCCCGTCTCCGGCCGCGGCCACTGGTACCCGGAGCTGAGCGCCGATGGGCTCGTCGCCACCTACGTCAGCTCGTCGACCGCGGGCACGGGCTCGTCGGTGAGCACGCCGCGAACCTTCGCCGTCGCCGTCCAGCCGGCCGCCGCCGGACACGCCCTGGTGGCCGACTGGTTCCCCCGGCTGTTCGGCCGACCGATGACGACGACCGAGGCCAACGCACGACAGGGCCAGCTGGCCTCGCTCTCCCACACGAGCGCCGAGGTCGTCGTCGACGACATGCGCCGCGAGTCGTTCAGCGGACCCCGGGCCGGCGTCGTGCGGCTCTACCAGGCGTACTTCCTCCGGGCCCCCGACACCGCGGGCTACGACTACTGGGTCGGCCGGCGCCGGGCCGGCGTGTCGCTCAGCGAGATCAGCCGGGCCTTCGCCTCCTCCGCCGAGTTCCGGACGCTCTACGGCAGCCTGACCGACCGGCAGTTCGTCGATCGGGTGTACCTGAACGTGCTGGGGCGCCCGGGCGATGCCACGGGCGTGACCTACTGGACCGGGCAGCTGGCGAGCGGCGCCCGTGACCGGGGCCAGGTCATGACCGGCTTCAGCGAGTCGCCGGAGTACCGGGAGCGGACGTCGCTCCAGGTCGAGACGATCATGCTCTTCCGCGCCTCCCGCGGTTCGGTGCCGAGCACCGCCTACCTGGCGCGGACCGAGCAGCGCCGCCGGGTCGGCCTCGGCATCACCACCGAGCTGCTCTTCATCGCCGGCGCCTGAGCGACGGCCAGAGCGCGGACGGGGTTCAGCCCTCGGGTGGGAGGGCGGCGGCGAGCTCCTCCCGGGAGCCGACCCCCAGCTTGGTGAACGCCCGGTAGAGGTGGTTCTCCACCGTGCGCTCCGAGACGACCAGGTGCTGGGCGATGGCGCGGTTGGTCATCCCGCTGGCGGCCAGCCGCGCCACCTGCAGCTCCCGGGCCGAGACGACGGTCGTCGAGCGCCTCTCGGCCAGCGCCGGCGTCGCCACGCCCGGGCACCGACCGGCGAGCGCCCCACTGCGGGCGGCGGCGCGAGCCGCCGGCCGGGTGCGCCCGCTCCGCCGGTGGGCCCGGGCCACGAAGGCGAAGGCCTCGGCCGCGTCGAGCAGGCACCCCATGGCCTCGAGGGCCTCGGCCGCGGCGGTCACGGCCGTGACGTCGTCGTCGGCCGACGCCTCGACCACCGTGCGGAGGGCGGCGTCGCGGGCGCCCTCGAGCGGGG
>DASVEC010000307.1:0-5127 GCA_036380755.1 Iamia sp.
CGCCGAGCTGCCCGATCGCATCGACGAGCTCGATCACTGCGCCATGACCCCGGAGCAGATCGGCCTCTACCAGGCGGTGCTCGACGGGCTGGTGGCCAACACGCAGGACCCGCTCCCCGGCGAGGAGCCCAAGCAGGGGGCGATCCTCGCTGCGATCACCGCCCTCAAGCAGATCTGCAACCACCCGGTGAACTACCAGGACGACGGCAAGCCGCTGGCCGGCCGCTCGGGCAAGCTGGCCCGGCTGGAGGAGATCGTCGACTCGGTGTTCGCCTCGGGCGAGAAGGTCCTGATCTTCACCCACTTCGCCTCGTGGGGCGTGAAGCTGGCCGATCACCTGACCTCGGTCACGGGCCGGCCGGTGCACTGCTACCACGGTGGCCTGGCCCGGGGCGCCCGCGACCGGATGATCGCCGAGTTCCAGGCCAGCGAGGGCGCCGGCGCCCTGGTGCTGTCGCTCAAGGCCGGCGGCACCGGGCTCAACCTCACCGCGGCCAGCCACGTCGTGCTCTACGACCGCTGGTGGAACCCCGCGGTCGAGGACCAGGCCCGCGACCGCGCCTGGCGGATCGGCCAGACCCGCACCGTGATCTCGCACCGCCTGGTGTGCCCGGGCACCGTCGACGAGCGGGTCGAGGAGGTCGTCGCCGGCAAGCGCCACATCGCCGATCTGGTGCTGCCCAAGTCCAGCTCCCTGTCCGACCTCGACGCCGACCAGCTGCGGGTGGCCCTCGGGCTGCGGCCCGACAGCCTCCTCACCGAGGACGAGTTGGCCGACGAGGCCGAGGGGGTGCCGGCGTGACGCAGAGCAAGCAGTCGCGTCGCCGTCGGGGCAAGAAGCCCAAGGCCGTCGACCTCTGGAAGCCGGTGCCGCCGCTCGACCCGCCGGCGCCCATCCAGCGGGCCGACGACGCCACCGCGGTGCTCGCCTCGCTGGGCGACCCACCGCTCAAGGGCCAGGGCGACCTGGCCAAGCGCCACCTGTTCATGGTGGCCGAGCGGGCCGCCGACGCCGCCGTGGTGCTGGCCCACGTCGCCGGTCTCGCCGACACCTCCGCCGACGACACCTAGAGCGCGACGTCCTCCACCAGGAACCCCTTCTTGGTGGCCACGGTCGCGAAGGCGCGACGCTTGCTGCCCAGAAGTGGGCGGGAGGCCTTCTTGGTGCTCACGGTCGCGAAAGCGCGACGTCAGCCACCGAGAACCCTCGAGCCCGCCGCCGTCATGGCGAGGCAGCCGAGGACCGCGAGCAGGAGAGGACACCGACTTCACGCCTGCCCAGCAGCAATCGCCCCCGCCTCCTTCCTGATCGCCATCACCAGGTCTGCATGGGCCCGCAGCATCGGCCCCCAGAGGTCGTCGTAGGGCAAGTCAGAGTTCTCGAACTCGTCTGGCATGGCAAGAACCACTTGAGCGAACGACCGATGAGCCTCGTCCGAGCCGAAGACGGACATAGCGCCGGTCAATCGCCGAAGAGCGAGGAGCGCCTCAAGGAGCTCTGCCTTCCTTCGCTCGCCAAGCCTCGAGAAGCTCAAGACATCGAAGAGGCACTCCATCGCGCGGTCGTAGGTGGCGAAGCGCCTCTCCTGCATCCACCGCGCCCTTGCCTCGATTCTCGGCAAGATCCTCCAGGCGCTGCCGACGAGTCTCCTCGCGTTCATCGTGGCGATCCGCCGTGGCGTCACGAGCCATCTCTCGTTGGTTTCGCGGTGTGAGCGCGGCTGCGCCCAACGCGGCAACGACGGGCGTCCAAGGTGCCAACTCCTTGACTCGCAGCGTCAAGGTGACGAGGGCCACCAGACCGACGGTCGCCAGAACCCACTGCCACCATTTCATGCGCGCCTCAGACGTCAGCGGCGTCAAGCCTATGACGACCCTCTGGCTGGCCTAGACCGACGACGCCTAGAGCGCGGTGGCGAGGGCCGCACCGGCGGCGACCACCAGCAGCACGAGCACCAGCGACCGGAACCGCTCGGGTGGCACCCGCTGGGCGAACCCCGCGCAAACCTGGTTGCCGAGGAGGGCAGCGGGCACGGCCACCACGGCCGCCGGCCAGCGGTCGACGTCGGCCACACCGGTGCCGAGGAGGAGGGGGATGACCGCCAGGTTGGTCAGCACGAAGAAGGTCACCGTCGTGGCCCGGAACCGATGCTGCTCCATGGCGGCGGCCTGGAGGACCAGGACGACCGGCGGGCCCGAGATCCCGATCGAGGTCCCCATGGCCCCGGAGACGAAGCCGGCCCCGACCTCGGTGCGAGGGCTCTCGTCGGCGAGCCGGACGCCCCGGGCCAGCACCACGACCATGGCGACGACGGTGACCGCCACCGCGATCCGCAAGGGGGTCTCGGGCACGTGGGCCAGCACCAGCGCGCCGAGCGGGAGCCCGACCACCGCCCCGGCGAGGAGCCGCCGCAGCGGGGACCACGCCACCCGGTCGCGGAGGCTCCAGGCCATGGCCGCGCCGCCGGAGAGCCCGGCGAGGGCCTCCAGGACGACGGCGTCCCGGGGGCCCACCAGGACGGTGAGGAGGGGCATCGCCATCAGGGCGAACCCGAAGCCGGACACCTGCTGGGTGCCGGCGGCCAGGGCCATCGTCGCGGCCACCCCGATCAGCCCCCACACGGTCATTGGTGCGCCATCGACCGGTGGGTGACATCCGGCCGGTCCGACGGTCGGGAGCACCAATGACCGCTGACGGCTCCGCAAGCTCCGCCGTCAGAGAGCCCGTGTCGTCTGGTTCGCTCGCTGCGCTCGCTCACCGCCGGAACCTAGGCGCCGGGTGGGCTCGGACAGGTGTCCAGGGGCATCATGGGGGGATGGCTCGAGCACCCCGGTCAGCGGCGAAGCGGAGGAGGGCCCGGAAGGCGGGTCGCGGTCTGCTGGTGGCATCGGCGGTCGGCGCCCTGAACACGGCCAACGCCCGTCAGCCACTGGCCCGGCAGGGCCGGGGCGCACTCCTCTGCTTCATGCCCGGATGGCTCACGTCCGAGCTGCCGCTGCACGCCATCGGCTGGCAGGCGCTGGCCACGCTCCGGTACGCCTCCAAGGGCGCCCTCCGCACCCCGAGCGGCCTCGTGGGCCTGGGCCTGTCGCTCGGTTCGTGGGGCACGCTGGCCCGGATCTGGAACCAGGCGGCCGGGGCGCCACTGGTCTTCGAGCAGGCGCTGCGCGACGGCCTGGGCGACGAGCTGGACGACGGCCTCGACCCGCTGCCGGCCGTCGACGCATCGGTCGTCCGGCGGCGGCTGGTGAGCGGGCCGCTCGCCAACCACGCCAAGCCCTGGCGGCGGGCCCGCAACCTCTCCTACGGCGAGTTCGGCTCCCGCAACCAGCTCGACATCTGGGCCCGTGACGACCTGCCCGCCGACGGTCGGGCGCCGGTGCTCCTCCAGGTCCACGGTGGGGGCTGGGTCATCGGCAACAAGGACCAGCAGGCCATGCCCCTCATGGCCCACATGGCCGAGCGGGGCTGGATCTGCGTCGCCATCAACTACCGCCTCAGCCCCCGCAGCACCTGGCCCGACCACATCGTCGACGTCAAGCGGGCCATCGCCTGGGTGAAGGCCAACATCGCCGACCACGGCGGCGACCCCGACTTCGTCGCCATCACCGGGGGCTCCGCCGGCGGGCACCTGTCGTCGCTCGCCGCTCTGAGCGCCAACGAGCCGTCGTGGCAGCCCGGCTTCGAGGAGGCCGACACGTCCGTCGTCGCCGCCGTGCCCTTCTACGGCGTCTACGACTGGACCAACCGCGACGGCACCGGGCTGGCCGACATGGAGGGCTTCCTCGGCAAGACGGTCCTCAAGACCCGGCTCGAGGACGACCACGAGACGTGGGACAAGGCCTCGACCATGAGCTGGGTCGGACCCGACGCGCCGCCGTTCATGGTCGTCCACGGCACCAACGACACCCTCGTCCCGGTCGAGCAGGCCCGGTCGTTCGTGGCCATGCTGCGGGCCGAGACCAAGCAGCCCGTCGTCTACGCCGAGCTCCCGGGGGCCCAGCACGCCTTCGAGGTCTTCGACTCGCGCCGGACGATCGCCACCGTCGGCGCCGTCCACCGCTTCCTGGCCGCCATCCGCGCTCGGGAGGACCACGACGCCGAGACCGGCGCCGCCGGCTCCGAGGTCAGGGCCGACACCCAGGACACCGTCACCCCCGAGGGCTGAGCTCGACGTGGCCGACGCCGGGGTCATCTGGTCGGTGTCGAGCTGGCAGCAGCCGCTCCCCGCAGTGCGCACGCCGGCGCGGGCGGCGGTGGTCGACCGCCTGGCCGCCCTCGTCGTGGACGGCGGTCCTGGCCGGCAGCGGGTCGTCTTCGACGGCCTCACCGCGGCGGGCAAGACGAGCCTCGCCCACGAGGTGGGTGCGGCCGTCGCCGCCCTCGGCCGTCCGGTCCTCCGGGCCTCGCTCGACGACTTCAAGCGACCTTGGGCCGACCGCCACCTCTACGACCGAGAGTCGGGCGAGGGCTACTACCGCAACGCCGGCGACCACGACGCCGCCTGGCGGCTGCTGCTCGCTCCGGCAGCTCCGAACGGTTCGGGAGTGGTGGCGCTGTGCGCCCTCGACCCGCTGACACAGGTCGACCACTCGACCACGACGGTGACGATGCCCGACGACGGCGTCCTGGTGGTCGACAGCGTGTTCGCCCTCCGGCCGGAGCTGGACGATGCCTGGGACCTGCGGATCTGGGTCGACGTCGATCCCGAGCTGTCGGTGGCGCGAGGCGTCGGCCGAGACTCGCACGGGAACGGCCCCGAGGCGGCCGAGTCCCTCCATCGCCAGCGCTACCTCGTCGGTGAGCAGCTCTACCTGGCCGAGGTCGACCCCATCGCTCGGGCCGACGTGGTCGTCGACAACCGAGATCTCGACCACCCCGTCGTCGTGCGGGCCCCGGGGCCGGCCGCCTGAGAGGATCGGGCGCATGGGCTTCGTACGCACCGACCGGGAGGACGACGGGGTCGCCGTCGTCACCCTCGACCGACCCGACCGGCTCAACGCCCTGTCGGCGTCGCTGATCTCCGACCTGCGGGCGGCGCTGGACGACCTGCGCCACGACCGCGCCGTCCGGGCCGTCGTGCTGGCGGGGGAGGGGCGGGGGTTCTGCGCCGGCACGGACCTGTC
>DASVEC010000308.1:0-5816 GCA_036380755.1 Iamia sp.
CACTCGTTCGTGTCATCGAACGCGCACACCGCCTCGACCAACCGCGCATCGAACCGATCCCGCAGCACCATCACCTGCGCGAGGGCGTCACCGTCGACCGGCACGTCCAGCGTGTCGATGGCATCGGTCAGGTCCTCGAACATACGTCCACGATACCCGAACAACGGGATTCCATGCCTGTGAATCCAGGAACTTTCCGGACGAAGCTCATGCGCACGACACGGGAAAGCGTCAGCCGGATCCGACCTCGCGGAGGTCGACGACGAACACGAGCGTCTCCTCGGGTGCGATGGGGCCGGAGCCCTCCGCCCCGTAGGCCAGGTCCGGCGGGATGACGAGGAGGCGGCGACCGCCGACGGCCATGCCGTCCAGACCCTGGACGAAGCCCTCGATCAGCGAGCCGGAGGTGAGCTCGAAGGCGACCGGCTCGCCGCTCTCGTAGCTCGAGTCGAAGACCTCGCCCGTCGAGCAGGCGACGCCCACGTAGTCGATGGTGACCGAGTCGCCGATGGCGGCGGCGGCGCCGTCGCCCGTCGTCAGGTCCTCGATGACCAGGTCGGTGGGCGGCGGGCCGACCGGGACCGGCACCTCGGGCGCACCCTCGCCGGCATCGCCGGCATCGCCGGTCATCTCGACGCAGGGCAGCCCGGCGGCCGAGGCGGGCATCTCCTCGGTGAGCGGATCGTCGCTGGTCTCGCTCCCGCCGCAGTCGGAGTCCTCGTCCGTCGGCCCGTCCGCCGCGGCGAGGGCGCAGATGTCGGCCGCCGACGGCGGGGGCGGGATGGGATCGTCACCGCCCACGACGACGGTGAGCGCGCTCAGGTCGGGCGCCAGCACGATGTCCTCGACGTCCTCGGTGATGATGCGGTCGGGTTCGGCGCCCTCGGCGGCGGCGATGGCGCTGTCCCACTGGCCCACGCGGAGGTCGTCGCCCCCGGAGCAGTCGTCGGTCGACGGGCGCCCGTCGGCCAGCTCGAGACCGTCGTCGTCGATCGAGGCCCCGATCTGGTCGAGGAAGGCGCCGAAGGTGGCCTTCGTGCCGGAGGCGGCGGCGAGGAAGGGGTGGACGTGGATCAGGCCGTCCTCGTGGGTGTGGATGCCGAGGGCGTCGGCGCCGCGGTCGGCCGCCGGGGGCAGCTCCTCGCCGCACACCACGAAGGAGTAGGCGACGTGCCAGTGCTCGCCCAGCTCCGGGCCCTCGGCCTCGGCGTCGGGCCCCTGCCCGCCGGCGTCGACGTCGTCCCCGTCGTCGCCACAGGCCACCAGGCCACCGACGAGCGCCAGCGCGGCGAGGGCGGGCAGGATCGAGCGCAGACGCAGACGCATGGACCGACGGTAGGTCAGCGTCAGCCGTCGGCCGCGAGCCGGCGGCGCAGCTCGACGTAGACCTCGGTGCCGACCATGGCCTGCAGCTCCTCGCCCAGCGACTCCACCACGGGCCGGTCGCCGACGTAGGGCTCGGGCTCCTCGGTGCAGCACCACGCCATCTCGTCGCCGTCCTCGTTCCAGTCGGCCCGGGTCCAGCCCCGCAGGGTCGCCACCTCGGTGTCGGGTTCGGCGCCGTCGGCCCAGTCGACCTTGAGCGGGAGCTGCCAGCACACCGACGGCTTCCACTCCAGCGGTGGCTCGTCGGCCTCGACCGCGGCGATGTGCAGGGCGCACCCGGCCCCGCCGGCGAACCCGGGGCGGTTGAGGAAGATGCAGGCGCCGTCGACCACCCGGGTGCCGAGCTTGCGCTCGTCGGCGAAGATCCCGTCGGCCGCGGCCTCGGCGTGGTGCTGGAAGAGGTGCGGTTCGAGCATCGCCGCGTAGGCGCTGACCATCGCCCCCTCGTCGGGACCGTCGAGCTCGGCCCCGACCGAGCAGCACCCCTGCTGCAGCTCGGGGGCGGGCCGATCGAGGATGCCCTTGCACCCCTGGCCCCAGATGCAGGTCCAGCGCGAGGTCAGGAACGACCGCTCGAAGCGCCAGGTGACATCACCGTCGGCGATCTCGACGTGCGTCTCCTCGTCCACCCCCGGAGGCTACGAGGCCGTCCCCTCCGCCGGGCAGCGATGGACGGCACCGATCCGGGCCATGTGGGCCTCACCCCAGGCGTTGAGCGGCACGAGGGCCTCGTTGAGCTGCTCGCCCAGCGCGGTGAGCGAGTACTCGACCTTGGGCGGGACCTCCCGGTACACCTCGCGGTGGACGATGCCGTCGAGCTCCATCTGGCGGAGCTGCTGGGTGAGCATCTTCTCGCTGATGCCCGGCAGGTGGCGGCGGAGGTCGCCGAAGCGGCGGGTCGAGACGTGCAGCTCCCACAGGATCAGGGGCTTCCACTTGCCGCCGATCACATCGACGGCGGCGTCGAGGCCGCAGGTGTAGCCGAACCCATCCGTGCTCATGGCCAAAGCCTACCTCTCGGTGGGTACCTGACAAGAAGGTGGGTACTTGACCATTCGACAGTGTGGGCGGACCATCGATCCGTGCGGCAACGACGCCCAGGAGGACGAGCGATGGACGAGCGCAACGACACGGTGACGGTGATCGGGCTGGGGGCGATGGGCTCGGCCCTCGCCCGGGCCCTGCGGGCGGCCGGGCGCCCGGTGACGGTGTGGAACCGCACGCCGGCGCGGGCCGACCCGCTGGTCGAGCTGGGTGCGGTGCGGGCCCCGTCGGCTGCATCGGCGGCGCGGGACGGGGCGTTGGTGGTGCTGTGCCTGCTCGACGTCGAGGCCGTGCACGCCGTGCTCGACGAGGTGGGCGAGGCCATCGCCGGTGCGACGGTGGTCGACCTGGCCACCATGACCCCCGACGACGCCCGGGGCGTGGCCGATCGGGTGCGGTCCGCCGGGGCCGAGCCGCTCACCGGCGTGATGATGGCGGTGCCGGTCCAGGTCGGCACGCCCGAGGCGACGTTCCTCTACGGCGGCGCGGCCGAGGCCTTCGCCCGGCACGAGAAGGACCTGCGCACCCTCGCCGGGTCGAGCGCACTGCTGGGCGACGACCACGGCCTGCCCGGTCTCTACGACACCGCCCTGCTCACGCTGCTCTACGCGACCATGACCGGCTGGCTCCAGGCGTTCGCCGTCGTCGCCTCGGCCGGCGTGCCGGCGAAGGAGCTGGTGCCCCATGCCCAGGCCTGGTTCGACTCGGTGGTCACGGTGGACGACCCGGCTGCGGTCGCGGCCGCCATCGACGCCGGCGAGTACCCCGACACGGTGCCGTCGTCGGTGGCCCTCAACGCCGCCGCCCTGCGGCTGCTGGTCCAGGTGCACGACGAGGCTGGCGTCGACAGCGGCCTGATGCGGGCCATCGGCGCCCTGGCCGAGCGCCGGGTCGCCGACGGGCACGGCGACGACGGCTACACCAGCCTGGTCGAGGCCATCCGGTCCGGCCGGTCCGGCGCCGCCGCCTGAGGCGCGCCGCCGCCTGAGGCGCGCCGGCGCCGGAGGTGCCGGCCGGTACGGTCCTGCCGGTGAGTCGGCTGGACGAGGTGGGCGAGGCCGACGGCTGGCGTTGCTGGCTGTGCGACGAGGCGGTCGACCCGGCCATGTCGGTCAACGATCCCCGCGGCCCGAGCATCGACCAGCGCACGACCCGGTCGAAGGCGAAGGCCAAGGCCAAGCGGGGCCAGGAGGCGGTCGAACGGCTGGCCCACCGGGGCTGCAACACGGGTCGGGGTGCGGTCGAGCCCGTGGTGCCGTGGCCCGACGAGCCCTACGTGGCCGACCCGGCCCCGCTCATCGCCGTGGTCGACCGGCTCCAGCGCAAGGGCGGCCGCGAGGCGGTGGCCCGGTGCATGACCCGGGACGACGCCGACGCCATCGCCGCCTGGCTGCTCGACCGGATCGGTCGGCTCGAGCCGGGTCTCGCCGTCGCCACCCAGATCGACGAGGGCGGCGGCCAGCTGGTGGTCAGCCTCCGCGCCTAGCTGCCCCGCCGGGCTCGGTCGATCAGGCGACGGTCCTTCTTGGTGGGCCGCCCGGCGCCGCGGTCACGCTCGCCGAAGAGGAGGGGCGGGAGCGACTCGCGGGGCGGCGGGGGAGGGGTGTGGTCGATCAGGCACTCGGCGGCGACGGCGGCGCCGACCCGCTTGTCGATCACCCGCACGACCTCGACGTCCCGGTCGACCTGGTGGATCCGGGCCGTGATCCTCACCCCCGGGCTGACCGGCGAGGCCGCCTTGGCCGGGCGACCGTCGATCCGCACGTGCCCGGCCCGCACCAGACCGGTGGCCTCCGAGCGGGTCTTGGCCAGCCGCACCGCCCACAGCCATCGATCGACCCGGGCCGTCTCCATCCCCCCAGCCTGCCCGCGCTCAGACGTCGACGCCGACCGCCTTTCCCAGGACGGACAGCTCGTCGACGATCGAGTCGCACAGGTCCCACAGGTCGGGGACCAGCTCGCGGCAGGCGACGAGACCGACGTCGAGGGTGTCGCGGTAGCTCTGCACGGTGATGTTGAGGCCCTGGCCATCGACGATCGTCGACACCGGGTAGTAGTGGATGAGCTCGGCGCCGGCGGTGTAGAGCGGCTCCCGCGGACCGGGCACGTTCGACACCACCAGGTTCACCGGCGAGCCCATCCGGCCGGTGAGGCGGAGGGCGGTGCGCATGGCCCGGGCGAAGACGGCGGGCGGGGCGAACTGGGTGAAGTCGGTGAGCTCCTCGGCCGGCACGGCGTCGTGGAGGCCCTTGGCGCCGATCATGGCCTCGTGGACCTTGCGCACCCGATCGAGCGGGTCGGGCTCGTCGGTCGGCAGGCCGGAGAAGATGGCCGACACCCGGTTGGTCCACCGGTGCTCCTCCTCGCCCGTGCGGATCGACACCGGGATCATGGCCACGAGCGGCTTGTCGGGCAGGGCGTCGTGGTCCTCCAGCCAGTGCCGCAGCCCGCCGGCGCACATGGCCATGACGACGTCGTTGACGGTGGCGCCCATGGCGTTCTTGACCGCCTTGACCGACGCCAACGGGGTCGACCGGAAGGCGAAGCGGCGGTGGGCGGTGATGGTGCCGTTGAACGGCGTGGGCGGGGCCATCCCCGACGGCAGGGGCCCGGCGACCTCGCCCTCCGGCGCCCGCTCCCGCCCCCGGTTGAGCAGCGAGCCGAGCGGCCCGCGCAGGTTGGAGCGGAGCTGGTCGGCCGCCGCCACGAGAACCGGGTTGCGGGTGGCGGTGCCCAGCTGGCGGACGGTGCGGGTGCCGAGGACGACGGCCCGGGCCGGCTTGCGGGCCAGACCCATCGCCGCACTGGCGAGGACGGCGGCATCACCCCGGGAGGGCTCTGGGGTCCATGTCCCGAGCTCGGGGTCGTCGCCGGCGTCACCCTCCGGGGTCGAGTCGAGCATGAGCGTCAGCAGCTCGGCCCCGGAGGCCCCGTCGACGGTGGCGTGGTGGATCTTGGAGAGGATGGCGAAGCGGTCCTCGGGCAGGCCCTCGATCACGTAGCTCTCCCACAGCGGCCGGCGGCGGTCGAGGGGCCGGCCGATGATCCGGGCGACCAGCTCGCCCAGCTGCTGGTCGCTCCCGGGCGGCGCCACCGCGGTGTGGCGGACGTGGTACTCGAGGTCGAAGTCCGGGTCGTCCTCCCAGAAGGGGTGGTCGAGCCGGAAGGGCACGTCGCGCACCCGGCGCCGCAGGGGCTCGAGCCGGTGGAGGCGGCGCTCGATCTCGCCCCGCCAGGCGGTCAGCGGGTCGTAGTCCGGATCGTCGGGCCGGGCGAACACCGACAGACCCGAGACGTGACCGAACTGGGTCGCCGACTCCATGTAGAGGAAGGTGGCGTCGAGTCCGGTCAGCTGCTTCATCGTGCGCTCCCTCGGCGTGTGGGGG
>DASVEC010000309.1:0-2485 GCA_036380755.1 Iamia sp.
CGCGACTTCATCGGGCTGGTGGGCTTCAGCGAGGTGGCCCGGCCGATCAAGGCCAACGAGCTGCCCGAGGTCTCGTGGGACTTCGTGTACGGCACCAACATGCAGCACGGCTTCATGCTGGCCCGCAAGATGCTCGCCGGCCGGGGCGGCACCAAGCAGATCATCATGGTCACCGATGGCGAGCCGACCGCTCACCTGACCGAGCGGGGCGACCCCGTCTTCCACTACCCGCCCGTGCAGGAGACGATCGACGCCACCCTCACCGAGGTGCTGCGGGCCACCCGCGAGGGCATCCGCATCAACACCTTCATGCTCGACGCGACGCCCTACCTCCAGCGCTTCATCGAGAAGCTCACCGAGCTCAACCGGGGCCGGGCCTTCTTCACCACGCCCGAGACCCTCGGCGACTACGTGCTCGTCGACTTCCTCGAGCAGCGCCGCAGCACCTCCCGCCGCCGCGCCAGCTAGCTCAGCCCTCGGGGACCCAGCAGCCGGCGACGTGGTCGTCGACGATGCCCATCGACTGCATGAAGGCGTAGACGGTGGTGGGCCCGACGAAGCGCCAGCCCCGCTTCTTGAGGTCCTTGCTCAGCGCCGTCGACTCCGGTGTGCTGGCGGGGATCTCGGCGAACGAGGCGGCCCGCCGGGGCCGGCGGTCGGGGGCGAAGCTCCACACGTGGGCGTCGATCGAGCCGACGTCGGCGATCAGCTCCTGCGCCGCCCGGGCGTTCCCGATGGCGGCGCTGATCTTGCCCCGGTGCCGGACGATGCCGGCGTCGCCCAGCAGCCGCTCGACGGCGTCCTCGCCGAACTCGGCGACGACGTCGATGGCGAAGCCGGCGAACGCCTCCCGGAAGGCGGGCCGCTTGCGCAGGATGGTGATCCACGCCAGCCCGGCCTGGAAGCCCTCCAGGCACAGCTTCTCGAACAGCCGGGTGTCGTCGTGGACGGGCTGGCCCCACTCGTCGTCGTGGTAGCCGACGTAGAGCGGGTCCTTGCCGCACCACCCGCACCGGAGCCTCCCGTCGTCCCCCTCGATCAGATCATCCATCGTCGTCTCCCAGCAGCCTCTCGTAGCGGGCTCGGTCCTCGTCGGAGAAGGCCACCAGGACGACCTCCTCGATCCCGGTGCTGGGCAGGACCTCGCGGATGGTGGCGACCGCGATCTCGGCCGCCTCGTCCTTGGGGTAGCCGTAGATGCCGGTGGAGATGGCCGGGAAGGCGATCGAGCGGGCGCCCACCCCGTCGGCCTCCTCCAGGCTGCGGCGGTACGACGACGCGAGGAGGTCGGCCTCCGCCTGGCCGCCGCCGTGCCAGACGGGACCGGGCGTGTGGACGACCCAGCGGGCGGGCAGGTCGTGGCCCCCGGTGACCTTGGCGTCGCCGGTGGCGCACCCGCCCAGGGGGCGGCACTCGGCGAGGAGACCGGGACCGGCGGCCCGGTGGATGGCGCCGTCGACCCCGCCCCCGCCCAGCAGCGACGGGTGGGCGGCGTTGACGATGGCGTCGACGTCCAGGCTGGTGATGTCGGCCCGCACGGCCCGGATGGCCGTCATCAGCCGGCGGCGGTCGCGTCCGGCGTCGCGACCCGACGGCCGTACCACTCGTCGACGTGGCTCACGATCGCCTCGGGCTCCTCGATCGGGAGGGTGTGGCCGGCGTCGTCGAACCACTGGATCTCGGCCGTGGGGATGCGCTCGAACATGTGCTGCGAGCAGCGCGGCGGGGTGAAGGTGTCGTGCCCGGCGGCCAGGATCAGCGTCGGGGCGGTGATCTTGCGCAAGTGGTCGGCGGCCGAGTGCCGGCGCATGGCGTCGATCAGCCGGATCATCACGGCCATGTCGGTGGAGGCGATGTGGAGCAGGTACGGCGCCATGTCGGCGGCCTGGGCCTTGGGCCCGGTCGCCCGGGCCACCTTGGCCGCCCACGCCCCGAAGGCGGTGAGCCGGGCCGGCTGCATGGCCAGCCGGAGCAGCCGCGGCGGGGTGGACGTGGCCGCCAGCTTGGCGAAGGGGAAGGCCATGTCGGCGACGGGCAGGCCCCAGAAGGTCTTGAGCGGGTTCTCGTAGCTGCCGGCGATCAGCACCAGCCCGGCCACGCGGCCGGGTGCCAAGCGATCGGCCTCCAGGGTGACCTGGACGCCCATCGAGTGGCCCATGTCGACGGCCCGGTCGATGCCGGCATCGTCGGCCACCTCCCACAGGTCGGCGGCGATCCGCCCGATGGCGATGTCCTCGGCCCGCAGCTCCCGTGCCCCCCGGCCGGGGTGGCGGGGCAGCCCCGATGCGCCGTGGCCCCGGGTGTCGACCAGCAGGACGGGGTGGCCGAGGGCGGTGAGGAGCGGAGCGATGTGGGCCCAGTAGGCGTCGCTGCACGACCACCCGTTGGCGGTGACCACCGGGGTCCGCTCGGGGACGCCGGGCGCGGCGGGGAGGAGGGTCCACGCCAGCGTCGTGCCGTCGGTGGCGACGGTGCGCTGGTCCTT
>DASVEC010000310.1:0-4436 GCA_036380755.1 Iamia sp.
CCTCGACGGCGGTGCTGGCCACCTCGGCGGTGTCGTCGCCGGCCAGGGTGAGGTGGAGGAGGCGGTCGAGCTCGTCGTCGTCGGTCGGGTCCGACCGCCGGGCGCGCACGGCGTCGATGGCCAGGTTGCGGGTGATCGTCAGCAGCCAGCCGGCGACCGAGCCCCGGGCCCGGTCGAAGGTGGGCGCCGCCCGCCACGCCCGGAGGAAGGCCTCCTGGGCCACGTCCTCGGCCAGGACCCGGTCCCGGGTGACGGACACCGCCAGCCCGTAGACCTGGGTCTGGAAGCGGCGGACGAAGGCGGTGGCGGCGTCGGGGTCCTCCACGACCATGCCCGCGACGAGGGCATCGTCGGCAGCACGAGCGTGGTGGGGCACGGGCACATCGTGTTCTACGGACGAGGAGCCCGCGGAGATTGCGATCACCGGCAATCCGTTCGGCGCCCTCGTCCGTAGGTCTCGGTGGGACCCGAACCGACCCCAGGAGGCCCCATGACCCGCATCCGCACCGCCGCCGCCGTGCTCGCCGCCGCCGCTCTGCTGTTCACCGCATGCAGCGACGACGACGAGCCCAACGCCACCACCGGCACGTCCGAGTCGAGCGGCGACGAGACCACCGAGGCCGACGCCGGCGACAACCCCTACGGGACGACCGAGGCCGCCGAGGAGGAGACCACCGAGTCGTCCGAGGCGACCGACAGCACCGAGGCGGCCGAGGGCGCCACCATCGCGGTGGCCGACAGCGACCTCGGCTCGATCCTCGTCGACGGCCAGGGCAACACCCTCTACCTCTTCACCAGCGACACCCAGGGCGAGCCCACCACCTGCACCGGGGGCTGCGCCGCCGCCTGGCCCGCCCTGACCGGCACTGTCGCCGCCGGCGACGGCGTCGACGAGTCGCTCATCGGCACGGTGGCCAACGACGACGGCACCGAGCAGGCGACCTACAACGGCTGGCCGCTCTACTACTACGCCCAGGACACCGGTCCCGGCGACACCACCGGCCAGGGCGTCGGTGGCGTCTGGTGGGTCGTCGACGCCGAGGGCAACGCCATCGAGTCCTAGACCCGACGGAGGAGGGCGGCGCCGGCCCCGAAGAGGGCCGTGGCCACGACCGGCAGGCCCAGGGGGCCGGCGCCGCTCAACCCGTCGACGGTGATCAGCCCGCACGCCCCGGCGAGCAGGGGGACGGCGACGATCGGCCCCCACGACCACCGGGGGTCGCCCATCGGTCCGGATGGCCGCCGCTCGACCCGGCCGGCGACGGCCACGATCGGGACGAGGACGACGGCCAGCACCGCGACGGTGGCCACCCGGGTGAGCCACCAGGCCCCGCTGCCGGCGGGATGGACCGGCACGACGCCGAGCGGGAGCAGCACCACGGCACCGACCACCAGGGCGGTGAAGTGCCAGAGCAGGATCGTCATGGCGTTGCGGTTCATGACGAGGGCGAAGGCCTGGACGGGCCGACGGGCGAGCGCCCGCTGGAGGAGGGGCCGGGCCACCAGGGCGAGCCCCGTCTGCGCCAGGCCCAGGGCGACGAGCGCGGTGGTGGGCGGGGCGTTGTTGGCCAGCTCCTGGCCCGGGTAGCCGACCAGGCTGACCGGGAACGGCCCGGCGTGGGTGAGCAGCCAGAGGGCGGCCAGGCCGCCGCCGAGCAGCGCCCTGCCGGTGGCCCGGTGCCGGGCCAGACGACCGTCGTACCAGGCGAAGCCGAGCTGCTGGCAGACGCAGAACACGAGGAGGAAGTTGACCGAGCCGACCGCCTCGCCGGTGTCGCTGAGCAGGGCGACGCGAGCCGTGTCGACCACGGCGGCCCCGGCCACCAGGGCCAGCGCCGCCCGCCACCCGAACCGCTCGTGGGCCCGCCACAGGGCCGGGGCCACGGCGACCACGAGGACGTAGACGGCGAGGAACCAGACCGGCACGACCACCAGCCAGGCGATGGGCTCGACCACGTCGGCCGGCACGCCCGCCGCCCGCAGGAGCATCGCCCCCGCGGCCCACGTGCCGAACAGCAGCGCCGACGGGCGGACCAGCCGGACCAGCCGGACGCGCAACCAGGCGGCGTAGCCCTCCCCGCGGGCCCGGGCGCCGGACCACGACGCCGCGTTGGCCACGCCCCCGACGACGAAGAACAGCGGCATCACCTGGAAGATCCACGTGAGCGGGCGCATGAGCGGGACCGTGGCCAGGGCGTTGACGCCGTCGAAGCGGCCGTCGGCGTAGCTGGGCACGACCACCAGCCAGTGCCCGACGGCGACCGCCACCATGGCGACGGCCCGCAGCAGGTCGACCGTGAGGTCCCGGGGCGGGCGGGCGGTGGGGGCCGCCGGCGCGGCGTGGTCGAGGGTGGTGAGGTCGGGCACGGAGCCACCCTCGGCGCCCCCGCCCCCCACGGGCATGACGACCACCCCCCAGGCCCCCCTGGGGATACCCCAACGGCTCGAACTCGGGGGAGTAAGCGCCCGGTTCTGGGCGTCTACTCCCCCGAGTTCGCCGGACGCCGTGGTCAGGTCGGGTCGGCGAGGCCTCGCTGGTAGACGGCCGTGATGACCTCGTCGATGGCCGGCTCCTCGACGGCGATGTCGACCACCTCGGCCTGGGCCATCGCCGCCGCCACCACGGCGGAGGCCGAGGTGCGCTCCGAGGCCAGCCGCAACCGCTGCTGCACCCCGTCGACGGCGACCACCTCGGTGCCATCGACGACGAGCGGCGGGCCCGGCTCCGCCAACGTGACCACGACCGTCCGTGTCGCCCCCGTCGCCCGGACCAGGGCGGCCAGCTCGCCGTCGTGGACGACCCGCCCGTGGTCGATCACCACGACCCGGCGGCACAGCCGCTCCACGTCGACCAGGTCGTGGGTCGTCAGCAGGATGGTCACGCCCCGCTCGGCGTTGAGGTGGGCCAGGAACCGGCGGACCCGGTCCTTGGCCACCACGTCGAGACCGATGGTGGGCTCGTCGAGGTAGAGGAGCTCGGGCCCGTGGAGGAGGGCGGCCGCCAGATCGCCCCGCATGCGCTGGCCCAGCGACAGCTGGCGGACCGGGGTGGCCAGGATGTCGGCCAGGTCGAGGAGCTCGTCCAGCTCGGCCCGCCGCTCGCGGTAGGCCGTCTCGGGCACGCCGTAGATGTGACGGAGCAGCTCGAAGCTGTCGACCAGCGGCAGGTCCGGCCACAGCTGCGACCGCTGGCCGAACACGACGCCCACCCGCCGGGCCAGCTCGATCCGGTGGAGGTTGGGGTCGAGCCCGTCGACCCGGACGGAGCCCCCGCTCGGGACGAGGATGCCGGTGAGCATCTTCACCGTCGTCGACTTCCCCGCGCCGTTGGGCCCGAGGTAGCCGACGATCTCGCCCCGTCGCACCGTCAGGTCGATGCCGTCGACGGCCCGCACCTCGCGCCGTTCCCGGCGCAGCCGCCCCTTCCGGACGCGCTGGTCGAAGACCTTCTCCGCTCCCCGCAGCTCGATCAGCACGTCGCCGCTGCTCATACGTCCTCCGACCCCACCCGCCACCCTGAGCGGGTCGGCTTCGCCGACGCTGTCATGCTCCTGTGCTCCGGTAGGCGCGCAGGCCGGCCCGCCACACGAGGAGGGCGACGGCCACGGCGATCGCACCGACGACGGGACCGGCCCACGCCAGGGCCGCCGATCCGCCCAGGGGGTCGGCGCGCCCCAGCAGGCCGAGCGCCGGGTAGTAGGCGGTGAAGGCCAGGGGGACGGCGAAGCGGGCGATCTGGCGGAGCACCTGGCCGTAGACCCCGAGCGGGTAGGTCGACATCTCCCGCCCGCCGTAGGTGAAGGCCGAGGACACCTCCCGGGAGTCGACCAGCCAGAAGCAGATCGAGGTGGTCGTCACCCAGATGGCGCCGTAGATGGCGATGGCCCCGACGATCGCGACGGCCAGACGCACGGCCACCTCGGGGCGCGACGGCCCCAGGTCGGAGGCGACCAGCCCGATGCCGAGCACGGTGACGGCCTGGGTGACCTTGCCCAGGCTGCGCAGGTCGACGTCGCCGGCGATGATCTGCGGCAGCACCCGCCGGGGCCGGAGCAGCAGGACGTCGAGCCGGCCGGTGCGCACCAGCAGGCCGAGCTCGTCGAGCTGACCGAGCACCAGGTCGGTCAGGTAGAAGCCGGTCGACGCCAGGCCGAACAGCAGCAGCACCTCCTCCACCGTCCACCCCGCCAGCTCGTCGACGTTGGAGAAGACGGCGGCGATGGCCACCAGGTCGAGGGCGGTCAGCAGGAGGCTCGAGACGGCGCCGAGGGCGAACGAGGCCGGGTACTCGAGCGTCGAGCGCACCTCGGCCCCGACGAGCCGGGCGTAGACCCGGGCCGGCGACAGCCGGACGTCGACGGCCTCAGCCACCTTGGACCACCACCTTGCGGGTGGCGCGGGCCTGGACCACCCGCCCGGCGGCGAGCAGCACCCCG
>DASVEC010000311.1:0-14227 GCA_036380755.1 Iamia sp.
CGACCTCGTAGGCGATGACCACCGAGAGGACGATGGTGCCCTGCACGATGGTGGCGATCTCGCGGGGCAGCCCGGCGGCGGACATCGGGGTGCGGGCGATGTCGATGAAGCTCCACAGCAACGCCCCGAAGGCGATGCCGATCGGGTTGTTCCGGCCAAGGAGGGCGATGGCGATGCCGGTGAACCCGAAGCCGGCGAGGAAGCTCTCCTCGGTGTAGCGGTGCGAGCCGCTGAGGACGAACGACAGGCCGACCATGCCGGCCATGGCGCCGGAGATCAGGAGCGCGATCACCGTCATCCGCTTGGCGTCGACGCCCGAGGCCCGGGCGGCGTGGGGGTTGGCGCCCGAGGCCCGCAGGTCGAAGCCGAACCGGCTCCACCACACGAGCACCCAGTAGACCAAGCCGACCAGGACGGCGATGACGAGGAAGCTGCTGAGGTGCTTCCCGCCGGCGTCGCCCGGCACGAGGAAGTCGAGGCTCGGCAGCCGGCCCCCCTTGGGGATCAGCTCGGTGCGGATGGCGAAGCTCTCGGCCCCACCCTCGTCGGCGAAGTAGCGGGTGAGGAGGAACGGCGTGAGCCCCAGGGCGATGGCGTTGAGCATGATCGTGGAGATCACCTCGCTGACGCCGCGGTAGGCGCGCAGGACGCCGGCGATGCCGGCCCACGCCGCGCCGACCAGCATGGCCACCGCCAGGATGCCGACCAGGCGGAGGGGGCCGGGGAGCGGGAGGGAGGCACCGGCGGCCGCGGCCACGAGGCCGCCCAGGCGGTACTGCCCCTCGACCCCGATGTTGAAGAGGTTCATCTTGAACCCGATGGCGACGGCGACCCCGGAGACGTAGTACGGCGCCGCCCGGTTGATGGTGTTGACCATCTCGCCCATGTCGGTGAGCTGGTCCCACAGGATGCTCAACACGTCGAGCACAGAGTTCCCGGTGAGCACCAGGGCGAGGGCCGACAAGGCGAGGGACGCCACGAGGGCGAGCGCCGGCGCGGCCAGCGAGAGGAGCAGGCGGGAGCCCTTCACGACGGCTCTCCCTTCGTGAGGTCGGGTCCGTCCTGGGTGCGGTCGCGGCCGATCGGCTGGGCGCCCTCGACCGTGGTGGTGGGGGCGACGATCTCCAGGGGATCGGCGGCCTGGACCTGGGCGGCGACGGCGTCGATGTCGAGATCTCCGCCCCCGGCCGGATCGGTGCCGGTCATGTAGCAGCCGAGGGCACCGACGTTGGTGGCCGACGGGTCGAGACGGGCGACCATGCGCCCGCCGTAGAGCACGACGAGGGTGTCGGACAGCCCGATCAGCTCGTCGAGGTCGGCCGAGATGAGGAGCACGGCCAGCCCGGCCGCCCGCGCCCGGCGCAGCTCCTCCCAGATGGCGGCCTGGGCGCCCACGTCGACGCCGCGGGTCGGGTGGGCGGCTACCAGAACCTGCGGCCCGGAGGTGAGCTCGCGCCCCATGATCAGCTTCTGCTGGTTGCCACCGGAGAGGGCCCCGGCCCGGACGTTGACCCCGGGCGTGCGCACGCCGTAGGTCTCCACGATCTGGGCGGTTCGCCACCGGGCCCCGGCGTGGTTCATGAAGGGACCGAAGGTGAACGGCGGTCGGGTCTGCTGGCCGAGGGAGGCGTTCTCCCAGAGCGGGGCGTCGAGCAGGAGCCCGTCGCGGTGGCGGTCCTCGGGGACGCAGGCGATGCCTCCCTCGCGGCGTCGGCGGGTCGACCACGACGAGATGTCGTCGTCGCCGACGTGGATCGAGCCGGCGGTCAGGTCGGCCAGCCCCATCACCGCGTTGATCAGCTCGGTCTGGCCGTTGCCCTCGACACCGGCCACGCCGACGATCTCGCCCCGGCGGATGTCGAGCTCGATGCCGTCGAGGGCGTTGCGGGTGCCGGCGCCGGCGACGGTGACGTTCCGGAGCGACAGCTCGACGATGTCGGTGACGGTGGACTCGCGGGTCTCGGGGGTGGGCAGCTCGTGGCCCACCATCAGGTTGGCGAGGTCGCGGGCGGTGACCGAGGCCGGCTCGACGGTGGCGACCGTGGTGCCCGCTCGGATGACCGTGATCTCGTCGGCCACCGAGAGCACCTCGTCGAGCTTGTGCGAGATGAACAGGACGGTGAGGCCCTCGCTCTTCAGCTCGCGGAGGCTGGCGAAGAGCTCGTCGACCTCCTGGGGGACGAGCACGGCGGTGGGCTCGTCGAGGATCAGCACCCGGGCGCCCCGGTAGAGGACCTTGAGGATCTCGACCCGCTGCCGGTCGCCCACGCCGAGCGACTCGACCAGGGCGTCGGGGTCGACGGTGAGGCCGTAGGTGCGGCCCAGCTCGCCGATGCGCCGGCGGGCCTGGCGCCGGCTGAGGAAGATCGGAACCTTGGGCTCGGAGCCGAGGACGATGTTCTCGAGCACCGTGAGGTTGTCGGCCAGCATGAAGTGCTGGTGGACCATGCCGATCCCGGCCCGGATGGCGTGGGTCGGCCGCCGGAACGACACCGGTCGGCCGTCGACGGCGATGCTGCCCTCGTCGGGCCGCTGCATGCCGTAGAGGATCTTCATCAGGGTGGACTTGCCGGCCCCGTTCTCGCCCACGAGGGCGTGGATGGTGCCGGCCGCGACCCGGAGGTTGACGTCGCGGTTGGCCACGACGCCGGGGAAGCGCTTGGTGATGCCCACCAGCTCGACGGCGGGTGGACCGCCACCGTGGTCGCCCGGGGGCGGGCCGGGCTTGGCGAGGATGTCTGCGGCCACGGCGGGGCCTCCTGGCGGGTCGGCGGCGGGGGGCGGTGCGGGAGGGCGAAAGGGGCCCGGGACCGTGTGGTCCCGGGCCCCTCTCAGGTGTTCATCCGATCAAGACGGGATCAGCTCGGCTCGGTCGGGACCTCGATCGTGCCGTCGATGATCTGCTGCTTCAGGTCCTCGATCTGGTCCTGGACGTCGTCGAGCTGGCCGCCGTCGGTGGCGTAGCCGACACCGTCGTTGGACAGGTCGAAGGTCAGCGACCCGGCCTCGAGCTCACCGTTGACGAGGTTCTCGACCGCCGTGTACACGGCGACGTCGACCCGCTTCAGCATCGAGCTGAGGATGCACGGCTGCACGTCCTCCTCGACCTGCTGGTACTGGTCGGAGTCGACGCCGATGGCGAGGCGATCGGCGCTGGCGGCCGACTGGAAGAGGCCCTCACCGGAACCGCCGGCGGCGTGGTACACGACGTCGATCTCGTTGTCGAACATGCCGTCGGCAACCGTGCGGGCCGACGCCGGGTCGGCGAAGCCGCTGAAGTCCGGCGGCTGGGTGAGGTAGTTGATCTCGACCTCGGCGGCCTCGTCGATCTGGGCCACGCCGGCGACGAAGCCGGCCTCGAACTTCTGGATCAGCGGCGTCTCGACGCCACCGATGAAGCCGATCTGGCCGGTGCCGCTGGACAGGGCGGCAGCCGCCCCGACCAGGAACGAGCCCTGCTCCTCGGCGAAGACCAGCGAGGTCACGTTCTCGGCCTCGAAGGAGGCGTCGTCGATGATGGCGAACTGCGTGTCCGGGAACTCGGCGGCGATGCCGCCGGGCGCGTCCTCGGTGCCGCCCATCGACTCGGCGAACAGGAAGCCGACACCGATGACGAGGTCGTTGCCGTCCTCGGCCAGCTGCCGGAGCAGGTCGCCACGGTTGGAGCCGTCCTCGTTGGGCTCGAGCACCTGGACCGTGGCGCCGAAGTCGGCCTCGGCGGCCTCGAGGCCGGTGTTGGCGGCCTCGTTGAACGAGTCGTCGTCGACGCCACCGATGTCGAGGACCATGCCGATCTTGAAGTCGGCCCCGTCGCCCTCGCCGCCACCGACGGCCTCGAGGGTGGGCTCGGCGCCGGCCTCACCCTGACAGGTGGCGGGCTCGCCGTCGGCCGGCTCCTCGCCGCCAGTGTCGGTGCCGCTGTCCTCCTCGGTGTCTCCGCCGGTCGACTCCGGCTCGTCGTCCTCTGTGCTGCAGGCTGCGAAGAACAACCCGATGGCTGCGATCAGGGCGATGAGCCTGAACCATCGACGTGGGCGCACTGCTGTCTCCTCTTGTGTCATTCCCCCCGCCCGCCGGGGGCGAGCAGAGCCTCCCGGGTGGGAGGAGGCCGCACCCTACTCCTCGCTCGCGAGGCGGGCTCGGGAAGGGCTCTTCCCTTGTTCGATAATGACGGTTATCATCGTCGGGTGGCCATGCCCGCCGAACCCGTCCCCGTCGAGGGCACCACCGACCCGCTCGGGGCGCGCCTGCTGGCCGCGGCGATCGAGGTCTTCGCCGAACGGGGCTACGACCGGGCCGGCGTGGCCGAGATCGCCCGCCGCGCCGGCGTCACCACCGGCGCCATCTACAGCCGCTACGCCGGCAAGGCCGAGCTGCTGGCCGCCGCCCTCGAGGCCCACGCCACCGACGACCTCGACGCCCTCTTCGCCGACCACCAGTTCCAGGGCCGGGCCGCGGACGTCCTCGTCATCGCCGGCCGCCACCTCGTCGACGCCCCCATCGACGACGGGGGGCGGGGCACGACCCTCCTGGCCGAGGCCTTCGTGGCCGCCCGGCGCGACCCGGCCGTGGCCGAGCTGCTGCGGGGCGACGTGCTGGAGCGCCAGCAGAAGCTCCGCGACATCATCGAGGCGGCCAAGGCCACCGGCGGCATCTCGCCCGTGCTCGACACCGAGGCGCTCGTGACCTTCTGCCACGCCCTCGGCTTCGGCTTCGTGATGCTCGGCGCCGTCGACGTCCCCATGCCCACGGCCGAGCCGTGGGAGCAGCTGATCGCCCACCTCGTGGCGGCCCTGGCCGACCCGCCCGCGCCGTTCTCCCCACCCCCCGATCCATCCGCCTTCCCCGATCCCACCTAGAGGAGCACCTGCACCATGACCGACCTCGACACCCCCACCGGCGAGGACGCCGACGCCGCCCGCGTCGCCGACCTGGAGGCGATCCTCTCGGTGTCCAACACCGACATCGACGAGGCCATCCACGTGGTGGCCGACAACGCCGACGCCATCTTCACGTGGGACTACGAGAAGGGCGCCCGCCCGGCGCTCAACAAGCTCTACGAGAAGGCCAAGCACTCGCAGTGGAACGGCCAGACCGACCTCGACTGGTCGATCGAGGTCGACCAGGAGGAGTTCGCCAAGGCCCTGACCGAGATGCGGCGGATGCAGATGGCCGAGGCCGGCATCGACTTCACCGACACGCCCTTCGAGCACTGGAACGAGGACCAGTGGACCCAGCTCTCGATGGAGACGCAGAACTGGTCGCTGTCGCAGTTCATGCACGGCGAGCAGGGGGCCCTGCTGTGCACGGCCAAGATCGTCGAGACGGTGCCCTGGATCGACGCCAAGTACTACGCCGCCACGCAGGTGATGGACGAGGCCCGCCACGTCGAGGTCTTCGCCCAGTACCTCGACACCAAGCTCAGCGGCCACTACCCGATCAACGCCCATCTGACGGCGCTGCTCGACGACATCATCAACGACAGCCGCTGGGACATGACCTACCTGGGCATGCAGATCATGGTCGAGGGCCTGGCCCTGGCCGCCTTCGGCATGGCCTACCAGACCACCCCGGACCCGCTCCTCAAGCAGCTGCTCCGCTACGTCATGAGCGACGAGGCCCGCCACGTCGCCTTCGGCGTGCTCAGCCTCAAGGAGTTCTACGACGGGCTCACCGACGCCGAGCTGCTCGAGCGGCAGGAGTTCGCCTTCGAGGCCGCCATCCGGATGCGCAACCGCTTCCTCCAGCAGGAGGTGTGGGACCGCATGGGCGTCGACGTCAAGAAGGCCCTCAAGCTCTTCGACGTCCCCGACGAGGTCAAGAACCAGGACCCGTTCCAGCAGCTCCTGTTCTCCAAGATCGTCCCCAACTGCAAGAAGCTGGGCCTGCTCGACGCCAACGACGGCTGGCTCCGCAAGCGCTTCGACACGCTCGGCGTCACCCAGTTCGAGGACTGGGTCGACACCGGCGAGGAGTACGAGCTCCTCGACGAGGTGGCCAAGGACCGCGAGGCCGCCGAGAGCGCCTGATCTTCCGCAAACTGCGACCCTGATCCCCCTCTGAGGTGGATGAGGGTCGCAGTTTCGCGTCAGGACGTCTGCGAGCGGCCTCTCGACTGGATGGCCTCGCGGCGGCGGGCCACCTCGGTGGGGTCGAAGCCCTCCTGCCAGGCTGCGGCCACCCGGGCCTCGAGGGCCCAGGCGTCGGCGCCGGTGAGCTCGGCGCCCTCGCGGTAGGTCTGCAGGATCCGCGAGACGGCGGGGCCGTCGTTGGTGGCGATGTCACGGGCCAGGGCCTGGGCCGTGGGCACCAGGTCGGCGTGGGCGACGACCTGGTTGACCAGGCCCCACGCCAGCGCCGTGGGGGCATCGACGAAGTTGCCGGTGGTGCTCATCTGCCGGGCCCGCGGGAGCCCGATCCACTGGGGGAGCAGCACCGTGAGACCCCAGCCGGGCTGGATGCCGACCCGGGCGTGGGTGTCGGCGAAGCGGGCCCGCTCCGAGGCGATGAGGAAGTCGCAGGCCAGGACCAGCTCGAGCCCGCCGGTGACGGCGGCGCCGTTGATGGCGCCGATCAGGGGCTTGGTGCGGGGCAGGAGCGGGCCCCTGCGGGCCTGGGCGGTCGCGTCGGCGCCGCCGGCCGCCCCGCTGCCCTTGAGGTCGAGCTCGCCGCCGCCGACCTCCCGCAGGTCGAGCCCGGCGCAGAACACGGGATCGGCCCCGGTGAGCACGATGGCGGCGACGTCGGGATCGGCGTCGGCCTCGGCGATCGCCCGGGGGAGCTCGCGCAGCAGCTCGCGGGACAGGGCGTTGCGGGCCTCGGGGCGGTTGAGGGTGACGGTGGCGACGGCGTCGGCCACCTCGACGAGCACGACATCGGACATGGCCCTTACTCCTACTCCTCCTCCTCGGGAGGGAGGTAGTCGAGCTTGACGTCGCCCAGGCGCACCAGCGTCGAGGCGATCCAGCCGCCCATGGCGGCGAAGTGCGAGTCGAGGACGGAGCCGTCGGCCAGCACCTCCTCCTCCAGGTCGTAGCTGCCGTCGTAGCTGACCTCGACGGCGAACTCCTCGGGCTGGAGGTCGCCGTCGTAGATCGTCTCGAGGGTGGGGCTCGACCGCCGCAGGGTCTCGCCGCCGATGGGCGAGGACTCCTCCGGGAGGATCGACAGGATCGACGAGACGGAGGGCGAGGTGGCCACCCGCTGCACCCGCATGACGATCTCGATCTCGATGCGGGGCGGCTCGTCGAGCTCCTCGCCGATGTACCAGGACCGGTAGGCCGTCTGGGCCCATGTGGGCCAGTCGAGGGTGATGTCGGCGCGGGTCCGGGCCGGCACCCCCTCGCCGGGGAGGCTGTAGGACGTCTCCCAGGTCAGATCGCCGAGCAGCACGTCGGCCTGGAAGCGCTCCTCGAACGCCTGACGTTCGAGGAAGGCGGACTCCATGGCATCACGCAGGGCTCCGATGGCGTCGGTGAAGACGTGGTCGAGCATCAGGCGGACGAGACGGTGGGCGCGGGCACCGGCCGACCCTATCTGGGTGTGCCAGCATGATCACCGGTCACGAGAGGGAGCGGCTGTGGCGGCACGGCAACGAGCACAGCGGGCCATGGCGTCCGCCGTTGCGGTCGTGCTGACGGTCGTCGGCACGGTGACGGGCGGCCCGCCCGCCGCGGCCGTCGACCCGCCCGTCGTCGACTCGCTGGTCGTGCTCGACCCCGGTGCCGGCCAGCCCGTCCCCGTCGTGGTCGAGGCCGAGGGGGCGACGTCGGTCCTCGCCCAGGTGGTGGTCGGCTTTGCCGCGCCGCAGCCGCTGGTCCTCGTCGACGACGGCACCGGCGGCGACGACGTCGCCGGCGACGGCCGCTGGACCGCGCTGTTCGCCGGCCAGCCCGCCGGCACCCTCGTCCGGGCCCGGGCCGTGGCGACGGGTCCCGGCGGCGACACGCCGTTCCCCGAGGCCGACGACGAGGCCCTCCACCGGGGCGTCGTCGTGGCCCGCCCGCCGGTCGCCACCGATCTCCCCGTGATCGACTGGTACATCGCCCCCGCCGACCACCAGGCGCTCATGACCCAGCTGGGGTCGAAGACGTACCGGCCGGCCGTGCTCGCCGTCGACGGCGTGGTCTACGACGGCGTCCGGGTCCGTCTCCAGGGGGGCGACATCACCCAGGCGCAGCCCAAGAAGAACTACCGCTTCAAGATGGCCAAGGGCCACGACCTGGTCGCCCCGGCGCTGTCCGAGCGACCCCTCGAGGAGTTCGTCCTCGACGCCGAGTTCGGCGACACGCTCGGCATCCGCTCGGCGCTGGCGTGGGGGGTCGTCGACGCCGCCGGCGGTCCCACGGTCGCCCACGACAAGGTGCGGCTCGAGCGCGGGGGCGCCTTCGAGGGCCTCTACACCTTCTTCGAGGAGTACGACGAGGAGTGGATGGAGGCGAACGGCGTCGAGGACGGCCTCCTCTACGAGAGCGAGGACAACGCCTTCCTCCACGACGTCGGCCCCGACGCCATCGGCGACATGTGGGACCAGAAGGAGCCCGAGGACGCGCCCCACGACGCCCTCGCCGCCCTGGCCGCGGCGATCGACGGGCCGCCGTCGGCGGCGAGCACGGCCGATCTCCTGGAGCAGGTCGACGTGGCCGACCTCGTCAGCTACTACGCGGTCAACGCCGTCATCGGGAACATCGACACGTTCAACCACAACATCTGGCTCGTCCAGGATCCGGTGTCGGACCGGTGGTCGCCCCTCCACTGGGACCTCGACCTGTCCTTCGGCCTGCCCGGCGCGCCGCAGGCCACGCCGATCATGCCGTCGATCTTCCACCTGGCCGCGGCCCTCGCCACCGATGCCCGCCTGACCGAGATGGTGCTGCGCCGGATCCGCACGATCGCCGACGAGGTCCTCGGCCCCGACGGCGTGCCCGCCTGGATCGACCCGCTGCAGGCCACGGTGGCGCCCGACCACGCCCTCGACGTCGCCAAGTGGCCCCGGCCGGGGTCGGCCACCGCCGACGAGGCCGCCCTCCGCTCCTGGGTCGCCGGCCGGCTGGCCCAGATCGGCGGGGCGTGGGCCGGGCCCGGCGGCGTGCCCCCGGCCCGCACCGCCGCCGACCGCGTCGTCATCAGCGAGATCCGGGCGACCGGCCCATCGGCCGGCGACTTCGTCGAGCTGGCCAACCCCGGGTCGGTGTCGGTCGACGTATCCGGCTGGACGCTCTCGGGCGCCACGACGGCCACCCTGCCGGCCGGGGCGGTGGTGCCCGCGGGCGATCGCATCGTCGTCCCGGTGTCGGCGTCCGACCTGAGCGCGGTGGCGCGGGATCGGCTCGTCGTCGGGAGCCTCGACGACCCGCTGCCCGACGCCGGGGGCGAGCTCGTCCTGCGCGACCCGGACGGGGCCGAGGAGGCGCGGGCGGCCTGGCAGGCCGGCGCGCCCTGGCCGGTCGCGGCCGGCGGTCGCTCGATCGAGCGCATCGACCTGGCGGCCGGCGTGCCCGGAGCCTCGGCCTGGCGGGCGTCGACCGCCGGCGGCGGCACGCCCGGCGCTCCCTGGGCCCCACCCACCGGTCTGGCCGACGAGATCTGGGCCGACGGGCGCTCCGTCGCCACGGGCACGCCGGTCGCCCTCGACATCGAGGTGACGAACCACGGGCCGTCGGTGGCGACCGACGTGGTCGTCGCCGGCCCGGTCGCCGGCTGTGCCCGCACCTTGGCCCGCCTGGCCGTCGGGGCCCGGCGCACGATCCGCTGCTCGGTCCCGGCCGCGACCGACACGTTCGGCTCCCGCTTCCTGCGGGCCACGGCGTCGCCCGCCTCGGGCCCCGCCGCCGTCAGCCGGACGCTCGTGGTCTCCTCGGTCCTCGTCCCCGAGGTCCAGCCGCCGGCGGTACCGCTGCGGGAGGTGCTGCTCGACCCGGCCGGTGGGCTCCGGGCGACGTGGGAGCCGGCGCCCGCCTTCCCGGCCCGTCGCTACCAGGTCACCGAGCTGGCTCCCGGTCGGGTGCGGCCCCACGCCGGCACGTCGGTGCTGGGCGACGTCGACTCGGCGCGGATCACGCCGGCCGACGGCGTGCCGGTCCGGGTCTCGGTCGCCCCCCAGCTCGTCGTGACGGGGCCCTCGTCGACCCCGGCCCCGGCGATCACCCCGCGCCCGTCGACCACCTGGCCCTCCGCGTCCCCGTCGGTGTGGGCCAGCCGGACGCTGGGCATCGTCCTGCGGCGGACGCCCACCGGCGCCGAGGTCGGGGCCTGGACGACCGCGCTGGCCGGGGGCACCCCGCCCGCGGCGCTGATCGACACCGAGCTGGCCCGGGGCCGATGGGCCGCCCAGGAGGCCAAGGTGGCCCGGCTGTACGCCGCCTTCTTCGACCGGCCGGCCGAGACCGACGGCCTCGTCTACTGGTCGGCCCGGCTGGCGGCCGGCGCCCAGATCTCGGTCGTGGCCGAGTCCTTCGCCCGCTCACCGGAGTTCCGGGCCCGGTTCGGGTCCGGCTCCGACGCCGCCTTCGTCGACCTCGTCTACCGCGGCGTGCTGGGGCGGGCGCCCGGGTCCGGCGACGTCGCCTACTGGGTCGGGCGCATCCAGGCCGGCAAGACGCGGGGCTGGGTCATGGCCGCCTTCAGCGAGTCGGCCGAGGGCAGGGCGACCCTGGCGCCGAAGACCGACCCCGTCGTCATCTCCTACGCCCTCACCGGCGCGGCGTGGACGATCCAGCCCTACGAGGACGCCGTGGCCTGGCTGCGCGCCGGCGGCTCCCGCCGCACCGTCGTCGAGGCCGCCCGCACCGACGCCGCCTTCGCCACCCTCTGACCACCGAGTTCGCTCAGGGGCGGGGCGTCATGAGGGCGATGGGGGTGCGGAGGCCGAGGCCGCGGTGGCGGACGGTGGCGATCCGGCGGCCGGGCTGGACCGCCGGGCGGTCGTCGCCCAGGCCGGAGCCGAGCGCATCCCGCGCCCGGGCCAGGTCGGGGCACACCAGGGCGATGCCGAAGGAGCGGACGCCGGGGCGGGGCTGCGGCGGACGGTCGGCCGGGGCCACCAGCTCGAGGACGAGCTCGCCCACGACGATGAACGCCTGACGCACCGGCGTGCCGTCGGGCAGGGCGTGGTCGCGCCAGCGCCGCGGCGTGAGGCCGATCCGGCCGGCGCTCTCGACGGTCCGCTGGAGATCGTCGGTCAGGAGGACGATGTGGTCGACGGCCGTGACGCCGCACGGGTGGGTGGCGGGCTCGGCCGGTGGTTCGTCGGACGCCCGGGTCGGGAAGCCGTCGAGGGCGTCGGCCGCGCCCAGGGGCAGGTGGCGCAGGCTCCAGCCCACGACGCCCTGTCCGGCCGCCGGGCCCACCAGGTCGAGCACGACCCCGCCGATGCGGCACCGGCCGTCGTCGTCGACCGCGAACCCGGCGCTGGCCCACGCCTCGGGGGCCTCGGCCACGCGCAGGGCGACGACCTCGGGCGGCGGCGGGGGAGCGGGATCGTCCATACCGGGGCGATCATGCCCGAGGCGGTGGGGTACCGTGCCCTCGACGGGCCGTGGCGCAGCTTGGTAGCGCACCTGCTTTGGGAGCAGGGGGTCGGGAGTTCAAATCTCCCCGGCCCGACCATTGCTCTGCTGCTCAGAGGCTCAGGCCTCCGTCGTGGAGGGGCCGGGGCGTACCGTTGAACCGTGGCGATCGTGGTCTGGGGGCTCTTTGGTGCGGTCGCATGCCTCATCGTGGGTGGTGTCTGGTCGAATGTCCGGAACTGGCGCACCTTGAGGGCGGCTGGGTGGAGGGTCACGGACCCGCCCAAGGTGGAGAAGCCTGCTCACGACTTTGCCCGCGCCGCTTCGGTCGAGGTCGATGGAGGCGCCTGGATCGGTTGGACGATGGTGTCGTCGCCGTTCGCCACCGCAACCGTCGACGAGGACTACATCAAGATCAGTGCCTTCAGGCGCGTGGTGTGGCTCGACCGGAGAGACGCAACGTCGGTGATCGTGCTCGAGGCCGCCTTCGGACGCTCCGCAGTGGTCTTCCGCAGCGCCACCGAACAGTGGGAGGGCGTGGTGTTCTACCCGTCACGCTTCGCTCAGGAGACCTGGGTCAATGCGCTGGAGCGCTTCAACTGGCCCGTTGACGACGAGTACTAGCCGGCCACGCCCTCCGGCGGCCTCATGGTGCGTCCCTCCCACCACCGGACCACCACGGTTGGGGCCATCGGCGCCGTCCACACCTGGATGTGGACCGCCTCGTCGCTGTTGCCCTCGGAGTCGACCCCCGCCACGAGGCCTTCGACGAGACCGGTCCAGGCCACCCGCACCCGCTTCGGGCCGGGCTCGACGCTCACCGTCGCCGTCGGCTCGTCCGACTCCCAGCCCACCATCGCCAGCTGGCCCTCGGGGTCGAGCGAGCACTCGGCGACGTGCTGCCACTCGGGCGGCAGGTCCGCCTCTGCCGGCGCCTCGGCCAGGACCTCGAGCCGCACCGGCACCGGGCCGTCGGTCCTCGTCGTGACGACGGCCGCCGACACGCCGTCGGTCCACAGGTGCTCCTGCCAGCCGAGGTCGGGGACGACGTCGTCGAGCATCTGCGCCCCGGCCCCGAACACGAAGAGGTGCCCGTAGGCGACCTCCACCACGGCGTCGATGCCCACGAGCGAGACGATACCCAGCGAATCCGGGGCGGCGCCGTGGTGCGTCAGCCGGCGCGGGCGGCGGGTCGGATCATGATGTCGGACGACCCGTCCGGATCGACGGGCTCGAAGCCGACCGACTCGTAGAGGGCCCGCGCCGGGTTGTCGCGATTGACCTTGAGGCTCAGGGCCGCGCATCCCTGGGCGACGCTGGCCTCGATGAGACCCACGAGGAGCCGCCGGCCGATCCCCTCGCCCCGACGGGACGCGACGACGGCGATGGCGAGCTCGGGGACGTCGTCGGCGACGAAGCCATGCCCGTGGCTCGCCTCGGTGAACGTCCGGTACCAGGCTGCGCCCACCGGCCCGTCGTGCTCGGCGACCAGTCCGTAGTCACCTTGCTTCGGCCACCCGGCGAGGTAGATCGCGTAGCGCGGATCGGCGAGCACCTGCTCACCGGTCGGTGTCGGCTTGTCGGGCCGCCACACGGCGGACTCGCCCAGCATCGTCGCCAGGAAGGCGAAGTCCCCCGTCTCGGCCGGTCGATACCGCACGTCCTCCACCTCGCTCAGTCAAGCAGGACGCCTGGGCCCACGGTCACGGAGGATCTGGTTGAGGCGGGCGGCTTGGCGGAGCTGGTGGTCGCGCTCGGGGAGGTTGGGGGCGGTGCGGGCGGCCTCGGCGTAGAGGCGGGCGGCGAGCTCGAGATCGCCGTTCCGCTCGTGGAGGTGGGCGGCGACCGCGTCGCGCCGGGGGACGTCCTCGGCGACCTCGGCCAGGGCCGCCAGGCCGGCGAGGGCACCGTCGGCCTGGCCGACGGCGACCACGCGGTTGAGCCGGACGATCGGGGTGTCGGCGAACCGGAGCAGCTCGTCGTACCACTCGACGATCTGGACCCAGTCGGTCTCCTCGACCCGGGGCGCGTCGGCATGGAGGGCGGCGATCGCCGCCTGCACCTGGTACTCGCCGAGCCGGTCCCGCGCCAGCGCCGCCTGGACGATGACGACCCCCTCGGCGATGAGCCCCCGGTCCCACCGGCTGCGGTCCTGGTCGGCGAGGGGCACGATGCTCCCGTCCGGCCGGGTGCGGCTGGGCCGGCGGGCGTGGTGCAGGAGCATCAGGGCGAGGAGCCCGTGGACCTCGGGATCGTCCACCACGGACGCGAGCTGCCGGGTCAGTCGGATCGCCTCGGCCGCCAGGTCGACGTCGCCGGAGTAGCCCTCGTTGAAGACGAGGTACAGCACCCGCATCACCGTGCTCACGTCGCCGGGGCGATCGACCCCGGCCCGACCGACCGTCCGCTTGGCCCGGCTGATGCGCTGCGCCATGGTGGCCTCGGGGACGAGGTACGCCTGGGCGATCTGGCGGGTGGTCAGGCCACCCACGGCCCGGAGCGTCAACGCCACCGCCGACGACGGGGTCAGGTCGGGGTGCGCGCACAGGAAGTAGAGGTGCAGCGTGTCGTCGGCGCTCGGGACGGCGCCGGCCGGCGGCTCGGTGTCGAACCGGACCTCGCGGTCGCGGCGCGCCGACTCCGACCGGGTCACGTCGAGGAAGGCGCGCCAGGCGACGGTGATGAGCCACGCGGTGGGGTCGGCCGGCGTCTCGTCGCTC
>DASVEC010000312.1:0-3879 GCA_036380755.1 Iamia sp.
GAATCCCACCGAGTTCGCTGGGGGTGGGGGTTGCGGCGAGACCGGGTGGGGTCAGGCGGCGGCGGGGACCTCGAAGGTGATGTCGGCGGGGTCGGAGTGCGTGGAGCGCCGGGCCATGGTGCGGACGATGCCGGGGCGGAGGGCGAGGAGGGCGGGGAGCATCACGATGCGCACGAGGGTGGCGTCCACCAGGATGGCCACGGCCAGGCCCACGCCCATCTGCTTCATCTCGACCATCGAGGCGGTGGCGAAGAGGCCGAAGACCGACACCATCACCAGCGCCGCCATGCTCACCGGCCCGGCGGTCTGGCGGATGCCGGCGGCGACGGCGTCGCGGGGCGCGGCGCCCTGCTGGGCCGCCTCCCGGATCCGGCTCAGCACGAGCACGTGGTAGTCCATCGACAGCCCGACGAGGACCACGAACAGGAACATCGGGATCCACGACACGACGGAGCCGTTGGACTCGAAGTCGAGCAGGCCCTCGGCCCAGCCGTGCTGGAAGACGAGGGCCAGCACCCCGAAGGCCACGGCCACCGACGCCACGTTGAGGACCAGGGTCAACAGGGCGATGCCGCCGCTGCGGAAGGTCACGCCCATGACCAGCAGGGTGAAGAGCAGGACGGCGCCGACGACCCACGGCAGGGCCGACGACTGCTGGTCGGTCGAGTCGCGGGACTCGGCCTCGTCCCCGGCCGTCTCCCAGCGCACGCCGTCGAGGTCGTCGAGCAGCGCCGGCCCGAGGTCGGAGCGGACCAGGTCGAGGGCATCGGCCGACGACTCGGTCCCGGCGGCCTCGGGGGTGGGCAGCACCAGCTCGAAGGTCTGGCCGTCGGTCGAGGCCTCGATCGACGACCCGGGGGCGACGAACCCCGATGCCTCGGCCTCGGTGGCCAGCGAGCCCAGGGCCCGCTCGACGTCGGCCGCGCCCGCGGCGGACGAGGCCCGGGCCACCACGACGATCTCGTCGCCCTCGGTCGGGAAGTCGGCCTGGACCCGCTCCAGGGCGTCGACGGCGGCGATGCCGTCGGGGAGCTGCTCGATGGTCGACTCCTCCATCCGGAGGGTGAGGGCCGGCGCGGCCAGAGCCAGGGCGACGACGCCGGAGACGGCCAGGGCGACGCCCGGCCGGCGCAGGACCGGGGCGACCAGACGACCGCTGATGGCGCCGGGGCGGGTGCGGGCCGCCAGCCGCCACAGCAGCGGGACGCGGGGCCGGTCGACCCAGCGGCCGAGCTTGCCGACGAGGGCGGGGACGACGGTGAGCGAGCCGAGCATGGCCACCGCCACCACGAGGATGGCGCCCACGGCGAGACCGGAGAAGATGACGTTGCCGACGAGCAGCAGCGCCGACACGGACACGATCACGGCCACACCGGCCACCAGGATCGAGTGCCCGGCGGTGGCGGCGGCGACCTCGACGGCGTCCACCGGGCCGAGCCCGCGCTGGCGCTCCTCCCGCTGGCGCTTGACGAAGAACAGCGAGTAGTCGACGCCGACGGCCATGCCGATCAGCAGGACCATGTTGGCGACGGTCCCCATGTCGGGGACGATCTGCGAGACCACCGTGTAGAGGCCGAGGGCGATGGCGACCGACGTCAGCGCCAGCAGCACCGGCACGGCGGCGGCGATGAGGGCGCCGAAGGCGAGCAGCATCAGGCCGAGGGTCACCGGCAGGCTCAGGGCCTCGGCGCTGGCCAGGTCCTCCTCGACCACCTCGGTGACGGCGGCGTCGACTGAGGCCCCGCCGGTCTGCTCGACCCGCACCGACGGGTGGGCGGCGGCGACCGCCTCGGTCACGGCGCGCAGCGGCTCGACGTGGTCGGAGGCCTCCCCGGGGTCGCCCCGCATCCGCACCGGCACGAGGGCGGCGTCGCCCTCGGGCGTCCAGATGGGCTCGCCCACGGCGGCGACCTCGGGCAGGGCGACCATCCCGGCGGCGACGTCGGCGAGGGCGGCGTCGGCGGCGGCCCGGTCGAGGGCGTCGCCGTCATCGGTCGGGGTGACGAGGACCAGCTCGCTGGCCGGCTCCTCGAGCCCGGCCTCGTCGAGCAGGCGGAGGGCGCGCTGGGACGAGCCCGCGGCCATGTCCTCGGACGTGGCCGTCTTCGGTGCGATCGTGGCCGAGAGCACGATGGCCGCGACCACGAGGCCGAGCCAGAGTCCGAGCGATCTCCAGGGGTGGGTGGCGCTCCAACGAGCGACGCGGACGGTGACGGGCGTGCGAGTACGGGTGCGGGCCATGACGGCTCCTCCTCGGGTGTGGGTGACGCCGCCCACCCTGAAGGAGCAGGTCGGCGGGCACAGCGGGCCCAGCCCGCATCCCGAGACGGGGCCTAGGCCCCCTGTCGTCGCGCCTGTGTCACGCCAGACTGGCGGCCATGGATCGTTGGCGCAGACCGGGGCTCTGGGTGGGGTGGGCCCACGTCGGGCTGATGCCGCTCACGCTCGCCGTGTTCGTCCTGGACGTGGTCGGGTTCGCCACCATCCCCGTCACCGCCGGCATCCCCATCCTCGCCGTCAGCCTGCCGGCCACCGTGGGCCTGGCGACCATCCACCGCCGGTTGGCGGCGTTGGTCCTGGGCCGGCCCGTCCCCGCCGTCTACCGCCCGCGCCGGGCGCCGTCGGCCCTCGGCCGGCTGGCCCAGCGGGCCAAGGATCCGCAGACGTGGCGCGACGTGGCCTGGCTGTTCGTCAGCTCGACCCTCGGGTTCGTGCTGGCGACCCTGGCGGTGGCCTTCTTCCTCGCCATCGTCTGGTATCTCATCTATCCGTTCCTGATCCTGGTGACCCCGCACGGCGTGTTCGACCAGCCCTACGGCGAGTCGTTCACGATCGACACCGTCCCCGAGGCCATGATCCAGTGGGTGTTCGCCGGCATCGCCTTCGCCGTGTGGTGGTGGGGCGTGCCGCACCTCATGCGGGCCAAGGCGGGCCTCGACGCCGCCCTGCTCGGGCCGACCGAGGCGGGGCAGCGCCGGGTCCTCGAGGCACGGGTCGAGGAGCTGGCGGCGACACGGTCCGAGGCCGTCGACGTGCAAGCGGCCGAGCTGCGACGGATCGAGCGCAACCTCCACGACGGGGCCCAGGCCCGGCTGGTGGCCTCGGGCATGACCCTCGGCCTGGCGCTCGACCTCCTCGAGACCGATCCCGAGCAGGCCCGCACGCTGATGGCCGAGGCCCAGGAGACCAACCGGGAGGCCCTGTCCGACCTGCGCACCGTCGTCCGGGGCATCCACCCGCCGGTGCTGTCGGACCGGGGTCTGGTCGGTGCGGTCGAGGCCCTCGCCATGCAGATGGCCCTCCCGGTCACCGTCACCGCCGCGGTCGGCGGACGGCTGCCGGCACCGGTCGAGTCGGCCGCCTACTTCGCCGTCGCCGAATGCCTCACCAACGCGGCCAAGCACGCCGGCGCCAGCCGGGTGACGGTCGTGATGGCGCGATCCGACGACGAGCTGCGGGTCGTGGTGGAGGACGACGGCCGCGGCGGCGCCCGGCGCGACCCCGACGGCGGGCTGGCGGGCATCGAGCGTCGGCTGGCCGTGTTCGACGGGACGATCGCCATCGACAGCCCGAGCGGCGGGCCGACGCGGATCACCCTGGTGGTGCCGTGCGGGTCGTGATCGGCGAGGACCTGGCCCTCCTGCGCGACGGCCTGATCCGCCTGCTGGAGGCCAACGGCTGCACCATCGTCGCCGCCGTCGAGGACGAGGCCGGGCTCCGCCGCAGCCTGCTGGAGGACGACCTCGACGTGGCCGTCGTCGACGTGCGCCTGCCGCCGACCTTCACCGACGACGGCGTGCGCGCGGCGATCGAGGCGCGGGCGCGCCACCCGGGGCTCGGCGTCCTCATCCTGTCGCAGTACGTCGAGCCCGTGTACAC
>DASVEC010000313.1:0-6534 GCA_036380755.1 Iamia sp.
TGGCGTCGCCGAAGACGTGACGATCGAGCACCGTCGCCAGCGGCAGGTCGCGGTTGGCGTCGACGCCCCAGGCCACGGCGCCGCCGTAGACCAGGGGGGCGAAGCTGACCGACGGCGGCTGGTGGTGGCCGTTGTCGCCCCAGTCGGTGACCAGGTACCCCTCGCACCCGTGGGCCCGCGCCGTCTCGGCCGCGTCGAGGAGGTTGGCCCGGGCGTTGTCGATCCGGCCCACGAGCGAGCTCCAGCTCGACGTCCCCGCCGCCACCCAGAAGGGCACGTCGGCCTGCGCCAGCGGCGCGACCTGGGGGCCGAAGCCGGCGAAGGCGGTCTCGTCGGTGCCCAGCCGCTCCATCACCTCGGCGATGGTGCGGGGGAGGGGGACCGGGCCGTCCGGCGGCGCCGCCTCGTAGCACCAGGCGACCGGGATGGTGCCCGCGGGCAGCTGTCCGGCCAGGTCGGGGTGGTGGCGGAGGACGTCGGCCCAGATCTGGACGGTGTAGCCACGGTCGGCCAGCGGCTCGGCCAGCCGGGCCACGTGGTCGACGTAGACCGGGCCCCGCCCCTGGTCGGCGACGATCTCGGCGCTGGCGCCGTGGCCCAGCTCGAAGGGCTCGTCGCACCCGATGTTGACCTGCCGGCTGCGGAAGAAGGGGAGCAGCTCGTCCAGCAGCCCGAGGGCGAAGGCGGCGTTGCCGGGGCGGGGCGCCAGCACCGAGGGCGGGAGGACGACGCCGGGCATGAGCTCCCACCCGTCGGGGCACTCGGCCCGGTCCCGGTACTCCGGGTGGGCCAGCCAGCGGGCCATGTGGCCGAAGCAGTTCTGGTTGGGCACCAGCTCGATGCCGTGATCGGCGCACAGGTCGTCGAGCCACGTGAGGTGGGCCGGGGTCATGGGCGAGGCGTCGTGCCACACCACGCCGTGGTCGCGGTAGGTGAAGGTGTGCTCCATGTAGAGCTGGAGCTGGGTGTAGCGGGCCAGCGCGCACAGCTCGACGAGGCGCTCGAGCGTCGCCCGGGTGGGGACCCGATCGCGGCTGATGTCGAGCATGAAGCCGCGGTGGAGCACGTCGGGTGCGTCGTCGATCCGCACCCCCGGCAGGTGGCCGTCGGCGGCCTGGGCCGTGATCTGGCCGAGGAGCTGTTCGGCGTAGCGCAGCCCGAGGTCGTCGCGGTGGTCGATGTGGACGCGCTGGTCGGCGATGGTGAGCCGGAAGCCCTGGACGGGGAGACCGGGGTCGGGGCGCTTCGTCACGGGGGTGCCGACCGGCGCTCCCTCCGCCCGGGCCTCGATCGTGCGGGGCCGGGGGACCAGGACCATGGCCTCCAGCTCCGTCACGGCGCCGATCCCAGGGGTTGGACCATGAGCTGGGTGTGGTGGCGATGGCCCTCGGGGGACCGGAGCCCGAGCATGGGCTGGGGCGGGCCCTCCCGGCGGAACCCCATGGCCTCGAAGAAGGCGATGGCGCCGTCGTTCTCGGCCCAGGTCGTGAGGTGGCAGCCGGCGATGTCGTCGGCCCGCAGGGCGTCGAGCCACCGGGTCATCAGCTGGCGGCCGACGCCGGTCCCCCTCGCCGCCGGGAGCAGGTCGATGTGCAGGTGCGCCGGCCACCGGTCGTCGATCACCTCTCCGGGGGGCAGGCGTCGCCGCGCCGTCGCCACCGCCACGTCGCCGATCGTGCGCCACAGCACCCGGGCCGTCCCGGGCCGGACCAGGAGGCCCCGCCGGAGCAGGTGGTGGCGGGCCAGCCGACCGGTCGCCCCGCCGATCGCCCGGGTGTCGCGACACCCCAGGAGGTATCCGACGACCTCGCCGCCGTCGCCCTCCACCACGAGGGCGTCGTCGCCGGCATGGTCGGTGTACCACCCGCTGAACAGGTCGGCGAAGCTGGCCTCGTCGCGCCACTGCCACGCCACCGGATCGCCCATGTAGCCGGTCTCGAAGCAGACCCGTCGCACCCCCGCTCGGTCGCTGGCGCGGTAGCCCCTGATCTGCACCGCGGCACCCTAGATCGGCATTCGGAACGCCGAAGGTGGCGTGATACCTTGAGCGACCCACCACGTCGGAGTGGCGGAATTGGCAGACGCGCTAGCTTGAGGGGCTAGTGCCCGTTAAGGGCGTGGGGGTTCAAGTCCCCCCTCCGACACGACTAAGTACACGGTCCAGATCAGCGGTGGCCACGACCACACGCTTATCGGGCTGGTAGGTCAGCCGGAGCCCCAGGCTGGCGTAGATCGCAGCCTTGTCGCGTGGCTCCGCCTCGGCGAGGACGGTCTCCATGCCGCCCAGCTCGTCGAGCAGCGCAGCGATGTCGTCGCTGGTCAGCCGACCGTCGGGCGCCTCGATGGTGGAGAGGTCGGAGACGAGGGCGACCCGGTCGTCTCGCAGCTCCGCGATGCGGGGCTGAACGACGGTCGGATCGGTGCCCTGTTCGATCGCTCGGAGGAGGTTGCGGGTCGCCTGATCGATGTCGTCGATCCGGCGCTGGAGCGATGCCCGTTGATCATCATCGGTTCCGGTGTCCTGCGAAGCGGCGAGGAAGTCGGGGTCGGCGAGGCTGGGGAGCCACCGATCCAGAGCGGCGACGACCTGGTCCTCACGGACGTACAGCGACTTGGGGTGGTCGGCCAGGTAGGCCGGGAGCGCCCGGGTCTGGCTGGCGAGGCAGCGGTACCGGATCGTCTGGTGGGCGGTGGTGCCCACCATCTTCCGATCGCAGAGCCCGCAGTGGAGCAGACCGCGGAGGACGTAGGGGACTGAGGTAGTTCGGGGCGATCGCGTGCTCGGTCGAGCGCGACTTGACTGCTCGGCGATGCGTGCGGCGACGGTGTCCCACAGGTCTTGGTCGACGAGGGCCGGGTGCGCGTCGACTGGGCCGCGGACCCACGTCGAACCGTCGGCCCATCGTTGGCGGGTGACGTAGCCGGCGGCGACGTCGTCGACGTCAAGAAAGCTGGTCGACCTTCTGCTGCCTTCCCCACACGGCATGCCCGAGGTACTTCTCGTTCCGCAGGATCGTGCGGACGGCCGAGTGCGCCCATCCCCGAGGGTCGCGATGCCGGTTCCGCTCTTGGTCGTGCGCCGACGGGGACGGGACGCCTTCGGCCGTCAGCGTGCTGGCGATGGCCTTGAGCCCCTTGCCGGCAGCGAACATCTCGAAGATGCGCTTCACCACCGGAGCGGTGACGGGGTCGGGCTCCAGCCGCCGGAGCCGCTGCCCCAGTGCCCGCTTCTTCGGGTTCGGGTGCTCGCCGGCATCGGCGAGGAGGTAGCCGTACGGGGGACGGCCACCGAGGTGGCGGTTGCCGTCCTGGGCGAGGACGGTCATGCCGTCGCGCACCCGGGCACGGATCAGGGCACGCTCCTGCTTGGACGTCCCGCCGAGCATCCCGAGGAGCATCTCGGTCGTGGCGGAGGTGAAGTCGACGCGGCCGCCGACCTCGGGCAGCCACAGCTCGACGCCGAAGTGCTGGATCAGCGGGTAGACGGACGAGTACTGGATCGGCGCACCGAAGGCCCGGGCGAACTCCCCGACGACGATGCCGTCCCATCGGTGCCCGCCGGCCTTGAGGTCGGCGATGAGCCGAGCCGTCTCCGGACGACGAGGCCACGGCAACGACCGGCTCACGCCGATGTCGAAGTACTCCTCGACGATCTCGGCGCCGGGCGGGAGGACCCGACGCGCCTGGGCGATCTGCCGGGCGCGTGACGCCTCAGGCTCCTGGTTGTCCTCTGTGGACACCCGCCCCACGAACGCAAACGCCCGACTCGCCATCACCGACCTCCGATCGCCGGCCACCCAAGGTACCCATCACGCCAGCGACCGACAGGACGCCCTCACGACGCGATCCTGTTCCGCCGCCGATCCCGCACCGCTAGCACGACGTCGAGCATCGCCTGCCCCACCTCCGGCCTAGGGGTCCAGTTCTTTGGCACAACCACGCTGAGGCCACCTAGGTCGTGGTGGCCCTTGGTGTCGGACTGCGCGCTGGCACTTCGGTGCATGCCCCCCTAGGCCGCCGACGGCACCTAGTTGCTACATCGCCTATGAAGAGAGGCAATCCTCAGAGGGTCGCCTTCACCTTTGCGTCGAGATAGGTGAGGAGCGTGCGGACGGTGTTGATGACCAACACAGCCTCAGGCTCGCCAACTAGCAACGCGTTGGGGTGGGCCATCGAGGCGTTGTTCCGGACTGGGTTCAGCGAGTCCAGGATCGTCGCCATTGCGCCGAGCATCTTCACGACATCCTCGCCTCGAGCTCCCAGGTCGGCCAGGCCAGGGTGCTCCGCCCGAAGCGCCTTGAAGAGCTGATTCATCGTCGGCCGGTCACCGTGAGCGATACCTGCGTCGTCACAGAGGGCGAGGAGGTAGCCGTGAAGCGCGGTGTGGACTCGGTCCACGGCGCTCTGCGGGCCCGACGAGCGCATCAGGTTGTCCGCATCATCGAGCGCCCGTCGCACCTGCTCTGACGCGCTCAGTAGTTGCACCTCGACGGCGGTGGTGCCGGTCTCAAGACGAACGATCCAGCTCCGGATCTCACGATGAAGGGACTCGGAGCGGAACTTCGGTTGCTCGGGGTCGGGCGCGTCCGGGGCTGGATAGTCGTCGAGGATGGCCTTGAGCGCAGCCGCCTGGTCCTGGGCAGACACGCCGTACAGCGTCTCCTCGAAGCACTCGCGCGTCGTGCCGTTGAAGCGATTGGTGTCAACGACGATGTCGCAGGTCTCAAGCCAGAACCGGTTGTGACTGCCGTACGAGAACGAGCCGAGGTATCCGCCATCGACGCCGATCCAGTTGTAGACCAGCCGCCCGATCTCCTTACGGGTCAGCCGGAGCTCATCATGTGACGTCGGCATGACCGCTAGTTTGGACTGCCACGCGAGCGGGCACCGCAGCGACTGGCCGCGGTCGGACGAGTGATGTCGCACGGTTCACACACGTGTCCTGGCCGGGGACGACAGTCAAGCGGTCGGAGCTTCGGGATCCTGCTGGCCCATCGCCTCCGCCCGAACACGACGCTCTTCTCGGAAGTCTCCTGCGAACGGAGTGGTGACGGATCCGAGCGGCAGCGAGACCGTCAGCGCAGGAGTCTCGTCGATGGCGTACGTGAGCCAGTCCGACACATCTGCGCCAACGATCTGGTTCGTCGGCAGCCCCACGTTCAAGGTCCATGCGAAGGGCATGTGTGCAACCTCGATCGAGAGCGAGGAAGCGCCCGTGGGGCCGACTGCGCCCATGAGTCCTGCGATTCGCGACCGGCTCCCCACCACGACGGTGAGCCCGAGACCCAGGTCGGGCGGAAGACCCGTGTCGAGGGAGCCTCGGACAACCTGCTGGAGCTCTGGCCAGCGGCGCGTGAAGGCGGCGCCGCCCGAAGCGGCTAGCAGCGAAGCCAGCGCCTGACGGGCAACTTGGCCTGGCTCACGTCGCCTCGGTCCACAACCTCGTGCGGCGCCACGCCGACTTCCCGCAGCCCGTCGCCATCATCGGCCAGAACCGCATCTGGCTGTGGTCCGAAGTCAGGGAGTGGGCCCAGCGCACCGGCCGCTTCCCGGTCGGCTGATCGCAGTCGCAGGTCCAGCCCGTCAACGATTCGTAGGCGGTGGCCTCAGGTCGGCTGTTGGAGCGCCTTGCTCGCACTCGATGCCGCCACCAGCAGCCGCCGGTGGGCTTCGTCCCAGTCCGACGAGCTCCATCCCACGAACAGCCCATGGCGGACGACCAGGGTTGCGTAGGCCCGAGCGGCCAGGAGTCCGATCAGCACCACCGTGTCGGCGCGAATGACGAACGGCAGCTGCATGGGCCCGAGCGGCGAGACGACCGCTGCGGTTCGGTCGGCTGCCTGGAGAAGCGCCCAGGGATAGCCGTGGGTGACCCCCGACAGCCACGACCAGAGGACATCGCCAAGGTCGGAACCTGGTCCTGTCGTGTCGTCGATCAGGTCGCCGATCAGTGTGCGGGGCGTCGGAACTGCCACCCCTCCGACATGGGGCTTGTCCCCTCGTGATGCGTCCCACCCCAGATGACTCGCTCCGCCACACACTCGATCGAGCACCTCTGCGCCCTTGGCCTTCGCCGCCGGGAGGGGCATCCGCTTCATCTGCTTGCCGTTCTCGAGGGCGAGCACCTCTGAGCGCTTCACCCGAACGTCGACTCCCACGGGAGCTGCGAGCCAGTACGCCGCGCTGGCGGCGTCGAGCGCCATCCGAGCCAGCGGGAGGTGCGCGTAGGTCGGGGGCGTCGTCGTCTCGAACGCCCTGCCATACGTCGCGAGCGCGTCCCCTGCGCTGAACAACCGGACAGCGATGCCGGCGATCGCCGTCTCGACTGGATCTGACCACCAGGTGCTCTGGAAGCGGTCCTGTTCCGCGATCTCCGCCATTGCCGGCGAGTCGGCGGCCGCAGACGCTGAGACGAGCCCGGTGCCGGCCGCCACCACGTCCCGGATCACCGTGCACATCGGAGCGACGGCTGTGGCGAAGGAGTCGTCGTCGACCTCAGGCATCGCCTGCGGAGACTACGGGTCGCTCCAGCGC
>DASVEC010000314.1:0-2760 GCA_036380755.1 Iamia sp.
CGGCCCGGCGACCGGGCGCGGGCCTTCTTCGTCGCCCACGACAACGGGGCGTCGATGACGGCGCTGCGCCGGGCGCTCGATGCCGCCGGCGTGGCCCACGAGACGCAGCCCGGCCGCTACGGCGTCCGGGTGGTCGTGGCCGCCTCCGCCCCGGCCAGCCCCGAGACCTCGACCGAGTAGATCGAGGTGGGCCGGAGCTGACCCACCACCCACGGCCACCAGCGCCTCCGGACGGGGGACGTGTAGTTGAAGACGAGGTGGCCGTCGCCCGAGGCCGAGGGCACGACCGCGGCGAAGGCGGTGTCGCCGGCCGATGGGAGGTCGCCCAGCCAGGTGGCGGTCAGGGCCTCGGGGTCGATGCGGTAGACCGCGGTGCGCTTGGGCGTCAGGGCGTACACGAGCTGGTCGACCTTGGTGCGGACGTGGGGCGGGAGGAACCGCAGGCCGAGGTCGTAGCGGCCCCCGAAGGCGACCTGCCGCCGGGCGACGAGGTGGGGCATGCCGTCGTCGAGGAAGAGGCACGGCGAGTCGAGCTTCCGGGGATCGGGCCGGACCTCCCAGCGGGCCGGGGCGCCGGCCGGGGCCACGCCGATGTCGCTGCCCCACCCGCCCTCGGGTCCCTCCTTGCGGACGACCACCACCAGACGCCCGTCGGGGAGCTCGATGTGATCGGCCTCGGCCCCGCCCTCGTGGACGACGGGGCGCTCCGGGTCCGCCGGCTCCCAGGCGAGCCCGTCGGTGCTGGCCCACAGCTCGACGGTGAGGGGGACGGGGTGGGCGGTGAAGAGGGCCCCGGCGCCGCGGTAGAGGGTCATCAGCAACAGGCCGCCGACGGGGCGGACCCGCCAGACGACGCAGTCGGGCGGCGAGACGGCGATCGGTGCCGACAAGCGCCCGTCGATCCGCTCGGCCACCCAGATCCGGTCGGGCTCGAAGCGGGTGGCCGTGGTGCCGGCGGTGAACCAGTAGAGGAGGAGCCGGTCCTGCCACACCACCAGCCGGGGCTCGCGCACGTCGCGGCCGGGCGCGACGGTGTGGTCGAGCGCCCAGGTCGCGCCCTCGTCCTCGCTCCAGCAGACGAGGAGGCGGGCGGCCGACGAGGCGTAGTGCAGCGGCGCCGTCCGGCTGGCCAGCCACAGGCGGCCGTCGTGGCGGACCGCGTCGAGGTTGTTGTTCGACCCGGGCAGGTGGGCCAGCACCGGGCGGGGCTCGCTGACGATCACGGTCAGCGGCGCAGGATCGAGAGGCGGTCGGCGACGTCGGGGCGCGCCAGCCGGGCCAGGGTGGAGGCGTGGGCCTGTTCGGCGACGGGGCGCCGCTTGGCCGGGTCGAGGGCGTTGCCGGCCATGACGCCGGCGTCGGTGGCCGTGGGCTGGAAGGCGATGACGGGCACCCCCGCTCGACGCAGGCGCCGGGCCTCGGCGTCGAGCCGGCTCCGGGCCCAGCGGCGGGCGGGCTGGTCCGGGGCGAGACGCAGGCCCCGGCCGGCGATCGACATGGGCGACACGACCACGACCAGGTCGAGCCGCTCGTCCCCCAGCACGTCGGCGTTGGTGGGCGAGTGGGCGCCGCCGTCGACGAAGGCCTCGCCCTCGACGTCGACCGGGGCGAAGAAGGCGGGGATGGCGCAGGACGCGGCGACGGCGGCCGGGAGCGGGGGCCGCTGGTCGCGGCCGAAGACGATCCGGCGCCCGTCGCGCTGGCGCACGGCGCAGATCCACAGCGGCTGGTCGGGCCAGCGGCCGTGGGTGAGGGCCTCGACGCCGCCGGAGATCATCCCGGTGCCGACCACGCCGTCGGGCACGAGACCGGCGAGGACGGCGGTGGGACGGGCGGCGAGGGGACGGGCCACGGCCCCGGCAAGGGTGGCCGCCATGGCCCCGGCCGGCCGGAGCCGGCGCGACCCGACCCGGTCGAAGCCGCCCCCGCCCCGCCCGACGGCGGCCAGCAGGCGGCCGCCCTCCCGGGACACCGGTCGTCCGGTGCTGTTGGCGTAGGCGTCCGCCGCGCTCAGCCCGGCGCGCAGCCCGGTGCCGGTGATCGATCCCGCCGACGTCCCCACGATCACCGCCGCGGTGCGCGGGTCCCACCCGGTGGCCTCGGCCAGGGCGCCCAGCACCCCGGCGTGGAAGGCACCCCCGACCGTGCCCCCGGCCCCCAGCACCAAGCCGATCCGGGGGGTGTCCATGGGTCGAGGCTAGGGATCAGGCGGGCGCGGGGACGAGGCCGGGGTCGGTGGCGTGGCGGGCGACGCGGAGGATCGTCGGGTCGCCGGTCCACCAGGGGCCGGCGGGGGCGACCAGCTCGACCGTCGTGTCCTCACCCGGCTCGACCTCGACGCGGCCGAAGGCGACGAGGCGGGGGCGGTCGCCGGCGGCCCGGGCGTAGAGGCCGATCACGTCGGACCCGCTCCGAGCGCCGGTGTTGCGCACCGTGGCCGTCACCCGGACCTCGTCGGCGGACGCCACCAGCGTCGCCCCACCCAGGGCGAAAGTGGTGTACGAGAGCCCGAAGCCGAAGGGGTACGCCGGCTCGTGGCCCTCGCGCTCGAGGTGCCACCAGCCGTGCCAGCGGTCGTAGGTGAAGGCGGTGGCGGTGGCGTCGAAGGGCGGCAGGTGGGCCTCGTCGGTGGGTACCGAGAAGGGCAGCCGGCCCGAGGCGTCGACCCGTCCCAGCAGCACGTCGGCCAGCCCGTGGCCGCCCTCCATGCCCGGGTACCAGGCCTGGACGACGGCCGGCGCCCACTCGTCCCACTCCGAC
>DASVEC010000315.1:0-4792 GCA_036380755.1 Iamia sp.
GGCGGCGAGGTGCACGGCCGTGTCGCCGGGCCGGTCCCGGGCCCGGGCGACGAGGGCGTCGAGCACGGCCGGCGGGTGGTGCTGCTCGACCAGGTCGAGGACGGCGGTGAGGCCGTCGCCGATCGTCGCGTCGCCCAACCCGGTGACGAGCAGGTCGTCGAGCTCGCCCGGCTCCAGCACCGCCGGTGCGGCCCGCACGACCGCCATCCGGGACTCGGTGTCGCCCCCGTCGAGCACGGCGCGGAGGGCGGCCCGGGCCGCCGGCGTGTCCAGCACGGCGAGACCCTGGATCTCCCGCCAGGTCGGCTCGGCGCCGAGGAGCCGGGACTCGGCCCGCGCCCGCTCCTCCCCCGACAGCGCGGCGAGGGCGTCGAGGTCGATGCCGATGCCGTCGTGCCAGCGCTCGTAGTCGAGCGCCAGGCTGTCCTCGAACCGCGCCCACGCCTCCGACGTCACGTCGAGGACCGGGTCAGTCGAACTCGAGGTCGTCGAGGGCGGCCCAGCGGGGGTCGCCGGGCGGGGTAGCGGGCGCCTCGTCCTCGTCGTCCTCGTCGAGGGCGGGGTCGCCCTCCACCCGCGCCGGGAAGCGCTCGGGGTCGGGACCGGCGCAGTCGTCGGCGCACAGCGGCACCAGCGGGAGGCTGAGGAGCACGGCGTCGTGGATCACCGGACCGAGGTCGATGCTGTCGTTGGCGACCGGCCAGGTCTCGCCCTCGACGGGGTGGGGCGAGAAGATCTCCTGCAGATCCACGTCGATCGAGCCGACGACGTCGCGCAGGCAGCGCCGGCACTCCCCCTCCCACGGCGCGGTGACCGTGCCGGTCAGGACGATGTCGAGCCCGCTGGCCTCGACCGTGGCGTCGAGGGCGATCTCGCCGTCGGGCGGCACCGTGACGCTGGACGTGCCCAGCGGGCCGAGCACGTCGGCCGGGAAGGTGCGGACGACCGGACGCTGCACCCCGGGGCGCCGCCGGACGTCGGCGATGTGCTCCAGGGTGCGGACCCGGGTCACCCCTCGTCCTGGTCGAAGAAGCCGGCCTCACCGCCCGGCGAGACCGTGGCCGGGGCCGAGGCGGGCTTGCCGAAGCCCCCCTGGGGGACGTCGGCGGGCACGACCGGCATGGGCCCGCTGGTGGGCTCGTCGTGGTCGTCGTGGTGGTGGTCGTCGCCCGCCGGGGCCGACATGGGCGCCGCGTTCAGCTTCTCCCGGCCGGCCTGGACCATCTTCATGGTCCGGTTGAGCACGATCTCGAACTGGGCCAGACGCTGGTCGCAGAAGTCCTCGCACTCGTGGCGCAGCCGGCGGGCCTCGTCCTGGGCGTCCTCGACGATGCGCTTGGCCCGCTGCTCGGCCGCCTTGACGACCTCGGTGCGCTGGACCATGGCCTCCGCCTTGGCGCTCGCCTGGTCGAGGATCTCGTCGCCCTCACCCTGCACCCGGGCCAGGAAGTCCTCGCGCTCCTTGAGCAGCCAGCGGGCCTGGCGCAGCTCGTCGGGCAGACGGTCGATGGCCTCGCCGAGGAGGTCGAGGACCTCGTCCCGGTTGATCATCACCGAGGACGACAGCGGCATGGGCCGGGCCGAGGCCACCAGGTCGGCGGCTCGCCGGAGCAGGGCATCGGCCTCGGGCCCCGCCAGCGGGTCGCGGGACCGGCGGGGCGTGGCCTGGGGGTGCTGGCCGCTGGCCTCGCCGGCGGTGGGCAGGTCGTCGTTGAACGTCATCGTCCGAACCTCTCTGCGAGTCGCTGGGCCACGGGGGCCGGCACCATCGAGGTCACGTCGCCGCCGAACTTGGCGATCTCACGGATCAGCTTCGAGGCGACGAACGAGTGCTCGGTGGCCGATGGGATGAACACGCTGTGCATGCCGGAGATGGCCAGGTTCATGTGGGCCTGGTGCATCTCCGACTCGAAGTCCGACACGGCGCGGAGGCCCTTGATGATGAAGTCGGCCCCGGCCTCCTTGGCGACCTCGACGACCAGCTTGGAGAAGCCGACGATCCGCACGTTGGGCAGGTGGCTGGTCGACTCCTCGAGCATCTTCACCCGCTCGTTGACGTCGAACATGGGCTCGCCCTTCTGCGGGTTGCGCAGGGCCGCCACCACCACGTCGTCGAACAGCCCGGCGGCGACCTCGATGATCTCGATGTGGCCGTTGTGGACCGGGTCGAACGACCCGGGGTACAGCACCGTGGTCATCGCGGTCCGCCGTCCTCGGGGTGGGGGGCCCTGGCGCGGGCGAGGCTGAGCATCTGCACCACCGTACCGCCGTAGCGCTTCTCCCTCCCCACCGCCCAGATCGGGTCGTCGGGGCCGACGACCGGGTGATCGGACTCGGCCACGACCACCGCGTCCGGGTCGAGCCGGGCGGCCACGAGCCCCAGGAGCCGCTCCCAGTCGACCTCGGCGTGGGGCGGGTCGAGCAGCACCACGTCGAACCGCTCGGACGTCCGGGCGAGGTGGTCGAACACGTCGCCGCCGATCACGCGGGCCCGGTCGTCGAGCCCCGTGGCCGCCAGGTTGGCCTCGACCACCACCCGCGCCGACCGGTCGCGCTCGACGAAGGTGCACGCCGCCGCGCCCCGCGAGAGGGCCTCGATGCCCAGGGCACCGCTGCCGGCGAAGCCGTCGAGGACCCGGGTGCCGTCGACGGCGCCCATGCTGCCGAGGGCGTTGAACATCGCCTCCCGGACCCGATCGGTGGTGGGCCGGGTGCCCGAACCCGCCGGGGCGGTGAGCCTCCGGCCGCCGGCGGTACCGGCCACGACGCGCATGGCGCCAGTCTGGCCGCCCGGGCAGGGTCGCACGCCGACCCGTCTGGGGCGTGCATGATTCTCCCGGCAGCGCCTGACGTCGCCTCCCGGGGAGGGAGCCGTGAGCAAACCGCAGGGCCGAGCGCAGCGAACTCCCGTCGTGCGCATCGCCATCGTGGGCGGGGGCGTGACCGGCCTCGTGGCCGCCCACCACCTGCACCGCCACCACCAGATCCGGCTCTTCGAGGCCGCTGATCGCCTCGGCGGCCACGCCCACACGGTCGACGTCGAGGTCGACGGGCGCACCTTCCCGGTCGACACCGGGTTCATCGTCTGCAACGACCGCACCTACCCCCGGCTGACCGCCCTGTTCGAGCGGCTGGGCGTGGCGACGACCGAGGCCGAGATGAGCCTGGCCGTGGCCGACGAGCGCTCCGGGGTCGAGTGGGGCACCGCCGTCGGGCGGATGCGGGCCCGATCGACCCACGGCGCCCGGTCGGTGGGCCCGGCCGGGCACGTCGCCCACACCCGCGTCCTGGCCGCCATCCCCCGCTGGCACCGGGCCGGCGCCCGGCTGCTGGCCGACCTCGACCGGGGCGAGGCCGACGCCGACGAGACCCTCCGCTCGTTCCTGGCCCGCCACCGCCTCCCCCGCGGCTTCGGCGAGGCCTACGTCGTCCCGCTGGCCGCGGCGGTGTGGTCGGCCGACCCCACCACCGTCCTCGACTTCCCGGCGGCGACGATCTGCCGCTTCCTCCGCAACCACGGGATGCTGTCGCTGGGCGAGCGGCCCCAGTGGCGCACCGTCCTGGGCGGCTCCCGGTCCTACGTCGACGCCATCAGCGCTCCCTTCGCCCGCGAGGTGCGGCTCAAGGCCCCCGTCTCCGAGGTGCGGCGCCGGCCAGACGGCGGGGTCGACATCCGGGTGGCCGGCGGCGAGCCCGAGCGCTTCGACGCCGTGATCCTCGCCACCCACGCCCCCACCGCGCTGCGTCTGGTGGTCGACGCCGACGCCGACGAGCGGGCGGTCGTCGGCGCCGTCCGCACCCAGCCCAACCCGGCCGTGCTCCACACCGACCGGCGCATCCTCCCGCGCCACGAGGCGGTCTGGTCGTCGTGGAACGTGCTGCTCCCCCGGCAGCCGCAGCGGGCCGTGGCCGTGACCTACCTGATGAACCGGCTCCAGCCCCTGCCCGTCTCGACGCCGGTGTGCGTGAGCCTCAACCGCGACGACGACATCGACCCCGACACCGTGCTGGGCAGCTACGACTACGCCCACCCCGTCCTCGACGGGCCGGCCATCCGGGCCCAGCGCCGCCTGCCCCGCATCCAGGGCCGGGGCGGGGTGTGGTGGGCCGGCGCCTGGACCGGCTACGGCTTCCACGAGGACGGCGCCCGCATCGCCGAGCAGGTGTGCGAGCGCCTCGACCCCGGGAGCACCCGGTGGTGAGCACGCCCTCCCCCGTGTCGACCGCCACTCCCGTCCCCCCGGTGACGCCCAGGGGTCTCCGCAGCTGCCTGTACGAGGGGACGATCGGCCACAAGCGGCGGATCGACGTGGGCCACGGCTTCAGCCAGCCCATCGTCCTGGCCTACCTCGACCTCGACGAGCTGGACGACGCCTTCGCCGCCCACCCGCTCTGGTCGACGTCCCGCCCCGCGCCCGTGCGCTTCCGGCGCCGCGACATGCACGGCGATCCGTCGGCGCCGCTCGGCGAGGCCGTCCGGGCGACCCTCGCCGACGGGCTCGGCATCGCCCCGGCCGGGCCCATCCGGGTGCTGACCCACCTGCGCCACTGGGCCTGGACCTTCAACCCCATCAGCCTCTACTTCGTTTTCGACGCGGACGACACCCGCGTCGAAGCAGTCCTGGCCGAGGTCACCAACACCCCCTGGCACGAGCGCAAGGCCTACGCCCTGGCCGCGCCGCCGCCCGAGCAGGCCGAGGCCACCGGCATCCGCTTCGCCAAGGAGCTCCACGTCTCGCCGTTCATGGATCTCGACCTCGACCACGTCCTGCGGTTCAGCCCGCCCGGCCAC
>DASVEC010000316.1:0-12828 GCA_036380755.1 Iamia sp.
CGGGAGAACATCCGCCTGGGCCGCCTGGAGGCCACCGACGCCGAGGTCGAGGCGGCCATCGCCGAGCTGGGCCTCGGCTGGTGGGTCGACCGGCTGCCCCGCGGGCTCGACACCGAGGCGGGGGAGCGGGGCGACAACCTCTCGGTGGGCGAGCGCCAGCTCGTCGCCCTGGTCCGGGCCCAGGTGTCCGACCCCGGGCTGCTGATCCTGGACGAGGCCACCTCCGCCGTCGACCCCGAGACCGAGCGGGCCCTCGCCGTCGCCCTCACCCGCATGGCCGCGGGCCGGACCACCGTCACCGTCGCCCACCGCCTCTCGACCGCCGAGCGGGCCGACCGGATCATCGTCTTCGACCAGGGCCGCCTCGTCGAGCAGGGCGCCCACGACGACCTGGTCGCCGCCGGCGGCGTCTACGCCGGCCTCCACCGCAGCTGGGTCGGCGGCACCAGAACCACCGCCTGACCCGTGGGCGGGGTGGGGGCGCCGGACCTGGCGCCGCTATGCTCCCCGGGTCCCCCTGGGGTTGTCCTGCGGTCACCCGTGGGCTCCGGGCCGGGACGTCCCTTCTCCCCCGTCGCCGGCTGCACCTCGGAGTGCGGTGGCGCGGACCCCACAGCGAGGAAGAGCCCATGAGTGGTGGCTTCGAACGTGCCCTGTTGGAGGGCAAGGAGCGCAACGAGCTGAGCCAGATCGCCGAGTCGCTGGGCAAGAAGCCCCCGGCTCGGGCCAAGAAGGCCGACATCATCGACCTGATCTTCAGCCTGGCCGGCGTGACCGAGGGGTCCGAGGGCCCGGCCCCGGACGCCGATCCCGCCCCGGAGGCTCCGCCGGCCGAGGCGGCGGCACCCGAGCCGGCCGCCGAGGTCGAGCCCGCCCCGGCCGAGCCCGACGGCCCCGAGCCCGACGCCGCCGACGCCGCCGACGGTGAGCCCGCCGAGACCCCGCCGGCGCCGGCCGCCGAGAAGGGCGGCCGCGGGCGCGGCGACCAGCGGCCCGCGGGCGACCGGAACCAGGGCCGCAGCCAGGGCGACGCCAGCCCCAACGGCAAGGGCGGCCAGGGCAACCAGGGCGGGGGCAACCAGGGCGGCCGGAACCAGAACCAGGGCCAGCAGAACCAGAACCCCAACCAGCAGAACCCGAACCAGCAGAACCCGAACCAGCAGAACCAGGGCGGCGACGACGAGGGCGACGGCGAGGAGCCCGACGAGGGCAACCGCCGCCGCCGCCGCCGGGGCCGCAACCGCGACGGTCAGCCCGACCAGTACGAGGGCGACCCCGTCGACGTCGAGGGCCTCCTCGACCTGCGCGACGACGGCTACGGCTTCCTCCGCCTGCGGGGCTACCTGCCGTCGGTCGACGACGTCTACGTGTCGGTCAAGCAGGTGCGCCAGTTCGGCCTGCGCAAGGGCGACAAGGTCAGCGGCAAGAGCCGCCCGGCCTCGCGCAACGAGAAGAACCCGGCCCTGCTCCAGATCGACGCCGTCAACGGCAACCCTCCCGACGCCGCCCGCGAGCGCCGCCGGTTCGACGAGCTCACCCCGCTGTTCCCCGACGAGCGCCTCCGCCTCGAGACCGAGGGTGCGGCGGCCACCATGACCACCCGCATCATCGACCTCCTGGCCCCCATCGGGAAGGGCCAGCGGGGCCTGATCGTGTCCCCGCCCAAGGCGGGCAAGACCACGATCATGAAGCAGGTCGCCCGGTCGATCGAGCTCAACAACCCCGACGTCACCCTCATCGTGCTGCTCGTCGACGAGCGGCCCGAGGAGGTCACCGACATGCGGCGGTGGCTCATCAACGGCGAGGTGGCGGCCTCCACGTTCGACCGTCCCAGCGAGGAGCACATCCAGGTCTCCGAGCTGGTGATCGAGCGGGCCAAGCGCATGGTCGAGGACGGCCAGGACGTCGTGATCATGCTCGACGGCATCACCCGCCTGGCCCGGGCCTACAACCTGGCCGCCCCGCCCAGCGGGCGGATCATGAGCGGTGGCATCGACGCCGCCGCCCTCTACCCGCCCAAGAAGTTCTTCGGCGCCGCCCGCAACGCCGAGGAGGGTGGCTCGCTCACCATCCTCGCCACCGCCCTGGTCGAGACCGGCTCGAAGATGGACGAGCACATCTTCGAGGAGTTCAAGGGCACCGGGAACATGGAGCTGCGGCTCAGCCGGCGTCTGGCCGAGCGGCGGGTCTTCCCCGCCATCGACGTCGACGCCAGCTCGACCCGCCACGAGGAGCTGCTGTTCGAGCGGCGCCAGGTGGCCCAGGTCGACACGCTGCGCCGGGTGCTCGGGGGCGTGAAGGACGGTGAGGGGGCCAGCGAGGCGGCCGCCCTCGACCTCCTGCTCGACCGGCTCAAGACCTTCAAGACCAACGCCGAGTTCCTCGACGAGGTCGGCAAGGCCCGCGCCACCACCTGAGCGGGCTTCGGGAATACCGCTCTGTTGGACCAAGATGGAAGACCTTCGTCGGAGCCCCGCTCGGTACCGGGGCCACAGAGACGAGAACTGGAGACAGCCATGAAGACCGACATCCACCCCACGTACACCGAGACCTCGGTGAGCTGCTCCTGTGGGAACACGTTCACCACCCGCTCCACCAGCGACTCGGTGCGCGTCGAGCTCTGCAACGAGTGCCACCCCTTCTACACCGGCAAGCAGAAGCTGGTGGACACCGGTGGCCGCATCGATCGCTTCGAGCGCCGCTACGGCGCCCGCAAGGGCAAGGCCAAGGCCGACGCCGAGGGCTGATCGCCGCATGGCGATCGGCCAGGAGCAGCTGGCGGCGCTCAACGCCGCCAAGCTCAGAGCACTGACCAGGGGCCGCGTCGGCGACGACGCGGCCCCTGGCGCGCTCCCGGGTGGGGCCGGCCTGGTCGATGGGCCGACGGCCTGGGTGCTGCTCGGCCCCGACGCCGCCCACAGCCTGGGCGCCGCCCTGTCGTGGGCGCTCCGCCGGGGGGCCGAGACCGTCCACGTCGTGGTCGACGATGCGGACGCGGCCGGGCTCCTCGCCCGCCGCGCCCAGCCCTTCGCCCCCGCCCCGACGATCTGGCGGGCCGACGGCGCCGATCTCCGGCCGGTCGACCCCGCGCCCGTCCCGCCGTTGCGACCGGTCCCCGACGCCGACGACCTCCGCAGCCTCCTCCAGGAGGCCGGGCTCGAGATCGTCGAGGAGGACGGCGTCACCCTGGGCGAGCTGCTCGGGCTCGAGGTCGCCCGCATCACCACGGGCCCGGACGGCCCCGAGCTGGGCGTCGGCGTGGGCCGCTTCGACCGCGAGCTGACGGTGATGACCCACGCCCACCTGGCCCCGGCCGACCGCCTGCACCGGGCGGTCGAGATCGTGGCCGAGTACCGCCGCCCGGACGCCCCGCCCCACCCGCTCAACCAGCTGGTCCCGGAGCGGTGGATGCGCGCCGCCCTGGTCGCCGACCCGAGCCGCATCGGCGTCGCCGCCCTCCGGCCGGTGCCGTCCGCCGTGGGCCGGGCCAACCTCAAGGACACCGCGGTGGCCTCGGCCGTCGGGCTCGACCCGGCCGGCGAGCCCGTGGTGGTGACCTGCTCGACCGGGGTCGACCTCGACCTGGTGCCCGCCGCCGCCGACGACCGGGCCGCCCGGGCCGACGGTGCCCGGCTCGTCCTGGCGGTGCCCGCCCGCGACGCCCTGCCCCTCACCCGCGCCCTGGCCGCCCGTCTGGCCCGCCCGGCCGAGGTCGTCGGTCTGGATGGGGAGTGGAAGATCCCCTGGGCCTAGGGGGCCGGGGCCACGGCCCGGAAGGCCTCGACGGCGGCGGCGTAGACGTCGTGGGCCGCGGACGGGTCGGCGGGGACGGGCATCGACAGGCGGACGTCGGTGACCCCGGCGGCGGCCAGATCCGGCACGCCGGCCATGGTGGCCACCAGGTCGACGGCGCCGTCGGAGCCGGTGAGGGCGCGCACGGCCCCGACCACCTCGATGCCGTCGAACGATCGGCCCTCGGCCTCGACCAGGGCCCGCATCTCGGCGATGCCGGTGACGGGGTCGGCGGCGGCCGGCCCCCACGGGATCCAGCCGTGGCCGAAGCGGGCCAGCCGGCGGGCGGAGCGTCGGTTGGCCGTGCCCGACACCCAGACGGGGACGCCGCCGGGCTGCCTGGGCTTGGGCATCTGGTGGATGCCGTCGAACGACAGGCGCTCGTCGGCGAAGCTGGCCCGCTGGTCGCGCCAGAGCGTCTCGAGCACGCCGAGCGTGTGGTCGGCAGGGCGCCGCGCTGGTCGAAGTCCAGACCGGCCGCCTCGTACTCCTGACGCTGCCAGCCCACCCCGACGCCGAGGTCGACCCGGCCCTCGGAGAGGACGTCCAGGGTCGCCAGCGTCTTGGCCAGCACGACGGGACGGCGCAGGGCGGCGATGAGGATGTTGGTCCCCAGACGGACCCGGGTGGTCGTGGCGGCGACGGCGGCGAGGACGGTCAGCGGGTCGAGCCAGTGCCCGTCGGGGCCGGTCGGCTGGCGCCCGCCGGCCACGCCGCCGAGCTCGGGTCGGCCGTAGGCGTCGAGGGCCTCGCCGAAGACCACGTGCTCGGACACGACGAGGCGGTCGATCCCGGCCCGGTCGGCGGCCTGCGCCCGTTCGAGGAGGGGTTGCCAGCTGCCGGGGTCGTCGGGGGCGAAGGTCACGAGGGTGGTCGAGAGGCGCATCAGGGCTCCGGGGCGGCGGCCGGCCGGGTCTCGGTCCCGTCGACCTGGACGGTGCGCTCGGCGATCCGCCAGCCGGCCTCGGTCAGCCGGTAGACGTCGGCGTAGCGGATCGTCATCACCTTGTCGGTCCACCCGGTCGGACCCTGCTCGACGTGGTGGGCGACGCAGTGGACCTCGCCGGTGGCGCCGCGCCCGTCGACCCGCAGGTCGGCCGGCCCCACGACGTGCGAGGTCCGCTGGTAGCGGCCGAGGCGGACCGGGACCTGGGCCAGCTCGCCGGCGCCGGAGTAGGTGCGCACGATCCGGCCCGGTGCGCCCGGCGCCGACACCCGGAGACGGGCGTCGTCGGTGAAGGCGCCGAGGAAGGCCGCCGGGTCCCGCCCGTCGGCGGCCGTGGCGTAGATCACGGAGAGGGCGAAGAGCTCGTCCTCGGTCGTGCTCAAGGGGTGGCGGCGTTCGGGATGGTGATCATGCGGCGCTCGACGTAGAAGCCGCCGAACGGGATCGCCGACAGCACCAGCGCCAGCAGCGTCTGCCCCGCGCCCCAGCCCTGCTCCTCGCGACCGAGGAGCACGAGCACGGCGTAGACGAGGAAGATCGTGCCGTGGAGGGGGCCCATGATCGGCACCCCGCCCTCGCCGGCGGCGTCGAAGGCGTACTTGGCGATCACGCACGCCAGGAGGACGAGGTACGACACGCCCTCGAGGACCGACACGACCCGCAGGAGCTTGGCCACCGACGGCAGCGAGACGGCAGGGACGGTGGGCTCGGTCACCCCGAGAGGATGTCATGATCAGGGGGTGATGACCCTCCTCGGCGGTCGCTGATGCCGGCCCAGTGGGAGCGCTGGCTCCGCTACGCCAAGGCCAAGCTCGACGACACCGTGACGCGCGGCGACGCCGAGCTCGACCGGCGCGAGGCCGAGCAGCGGGCCCGCGCCGAGGGCAAGCCGTGGCTGAGCGCCGAGGGCGACGCCCCCACGCTCGACGAGGCCCGGGCCCGCATCGAGCACCAGGCCCGCCAGGCCGAGGAGGCCCAGCGGGCCCGCGACGCGGAGACGCCGTCGCTCGCCGAGGAGCCGACCTCCGACGCTCCCGCCGAGCCGGCTGCGCCGGGCCCACCGCCGCCGCTCACGACCGATCCGCAGCTCGGCTCGATCGACTTCGCCGCCCAGCAGCGCGCCGCCGACGAGCGCCTGGCCGCCATGCGCAAGGAGCTCGGCCTCGAGGGCGACGACGACCCCCCGGACCCGAAGGCCTCAGGCCCGACCTGAGCGGTCGTCGGTCCGCATCGGCCAGACCCAGGCGACGACGAGGGGGAGGAGGGCCAGGCCCACCACCGTCGCGGTCGTCGAGAAGAGGAGCATGTCCGACTCCCGCGGGGTCTGGCCGTTCCCGTCGGCGAACTGCACCAGCATGCGGGCGGGGACGAAGGCGACGACCGCGATGCCGACGCTCATCCAGCCGGCTGCCCGACGGGTCGGCCGCCAGAGCGACGTGGCCACGCCGGCGAGCACCAGCACGATCACGCCGACCGCGGGGGTGTGTCGGAGGTAGCGGGACCGGGCCGCCGGCAGGTCGTCGGGCAGCTCCATGCGGTCGACCGCGACGGGCTCCCACTCGCCCCCGGGCTCGAGGCGGGTGACGCCGTACTCCCCGGCCGTGGCCACCGCGCCGCCGTCGACGGCGACGATCTCGGTGCCGAGGACGTGGAAGGTCGCATCGCAGCCGCCCCGCACCTCGTTGGCGTCGACGGCCTCGAGCTGGTCGTCGCTCAGCGTCGCGATCCGATGGCGGCCGCCGGGTGAGGTCTCCAGCACCTCGGTCGGGCTGACGACGGTCCAGCAGGTCTCCCCGGCGCACGCCTCGGTCGCGCGGGGCCGGTCGAGGAGGGCGGCGGCCTCGTCGGCGCCGATCTCGCCCCGACGCCAGGTGCGGCCGTCGTCGGCGCTCACGTACCAGCGCAGGCGCGCGTCGCGCCTCGCCTGATCCAGGCGGTCCCCCGTCCCGGCGTCGACGTCGGGACGGCGGCCGGCGTAGGTCGTCGCCGCCGCCAGGGTGCCGTCGGCCCGGACGACGAGCGTGTCGAGCCCGCCGGGGTACTCGGGCGCCGAGCAGGAGGTCGCGGTCATGGCGGGGACGCTGGCCACGACGACGGCGAGGCCGAGGGTGGCGCGCACCGACGCCCAGGCGGGGCGGAGGTCGGGCGCCGGGAGATCGAGCCGGCGGAGCAGGCGGTCGGCGGGGGCCAGGGCGGCGAGGGCCAGGAGGTCCCAGGGGTCGGTGCGGGTGCGGCCGCCGAGGACGGGGACGGCGAGGTCGGCGACGGCGGGGGAGAGCTTGAGGGCGGCGAAGGCCACTCCGACGGCGACGACCGTGGCCCGGCGTCGACCGGTGAGCGCGCCGACGAGCACGGCCAGGAGCAGCACCCCGGCGATGTCGCTGGCCTTGCCGGTCACGGTGCGGGCGGCCCCACCGAGCCCGTCGTCGATGCCACCCGACCAGTCCTTGAGCAGACGGTCGTTGACGACCAGCACGGCCAGGGCGCCCACGACGACCGGGTGGCCCACCACCGCCAGGCGCGAGCGTCCCTCCTCCATCAGAGCCAGCCCGACGGCCCCGGCGGGGGTGGTGGCTCCCGCCGGTCGGGTCCCGGCCGCACGCCCGGCGGGCCGGGTGGTGCCTCGTCCGGCGGCGTCGCCGCCTTGGGCCAGATCAGCAGCCAGGCGAGAGGCAGGAGCGCCACGGCCAGCACGACGGCGGTGGCGACCCCGACCACCACCCCGCGCTGGCGGGCGTCGGCCCCGAGGACGGAGACGGCCAGCGCCGGCCCCCCGAGCAGGATGGCGCCGAGCAGGGCGAGGAAGACGCCGAAGGGACGCAGGAACGAGCGCCCGGGCGAGCGGGTGAGGGTGGCCCAGAAGAGGACCACGAAGAGGGCGAGGGCCGGGAGCGGCGACCAGACGAGGTGGCGGGGCCAGGCCGACGGCAGGTCGCCCGGCCGCTCCCACTCGCCCACGCTGACCTGCTCCCAGTCGCCGCCGGGCGCCCGGCGCACGACCCCGAAGACGCCCGCCGTCGCCACCACGGTGCCGTCGACCTCGACGATCGTGCCGATACCTGGGTTCAGCTCGCCCCGGCACGCCGTCTCGTTGGCCGTCATCGCCGTCCGCTCGGCGTCGGAGTAGGCGAACGACGTCGTCCAGCCGCCGGTCTCGGAGCCCTCCTCGATGGTGGCGTCGTGACCGTGCCGGACGCAGCCGGACGGGGTGCAGACCGGCTCGTCGAGCTCGTCCTCCGCCCGCCCGGCCACCCCCCGCAGCTCGCGCCGCTCGTCGTCGGTGAGCTCTTCCTGCCCCCACCTGCGGCCCTCGTCGGGGCTGCTCCACCAGTCGCGGGTCCTGGCGAAGGGGTCCGGCGAGTCCCACTTCTGGCCCCAGGCGACGACCCGGCCGTCGGCGAGGACCCCGGCCCGGTTCAGCCCGGTCGGCGTGTCGGGGCACGAGGTGGCGGTCATGGCCGGGACGCTGACCACGACGACGGCGAGGCCGAGGGTGGCGCGCGCCGAGGCCCAGACGGGCCGGAGGTCGGGCGCCGGGAGATCGAGCCGGCGGAGCAGGCGGTCGGCGGGGGCCAGGGCGGCGAGGGCCAGGAGGTCCCAGGGGTCGGTGCGGGTGCGGCCGCCGAGGACCGGGACGGCGAGGTCGGCGACGGCGGGGGAGAGCTTGAGGGCGGTGAAGCCGGCCGCCACGGCCAGCAGGGCCCCGCGTCGGCGGCCGGTGAGCACGCCGAGCAGGACGGCGAGGAGGAGCACCCCGGCGACGTCGCTGGCCTTGCCGGTCATCGTGCGGGCGATGGTGCCGGCCGGGCCGTCGACGCCACCCGACCACGACTTGAGGACCCGGTCGTTCACGACCAGGACGACGAGCGACGCCACCACCGCCGGGTGCGCCGCCACGCCCCACCGCCGGGCCCCGTCCACCATGGCGTGACGGTAGTCCCACCTCTCGTGGCCCAGCGGTCGGTCGGCACCTCCCCGCTACCGTGGCCGGGATGCTGGAGCGACTGGATGAGCTGGCGCGGGAGCTGGCCGACGTCGAGGCCCGGCTGTCCGACCCCGACGTGTACGCCGACCAGGCGCGCTCGGCCGACCTGGCCCGGCGGCACAAGGAGCTCGAGGCCATCGTGTCCCGCTCCCGCCAGCTGCAGGCGCGCACCTCCGACCTGGCCACGGCCAAGGAGATGCTGGCCGAGGCCGAGCCGGACGAGAAGGAGATGATGCGCGAGGAGGTGGCCGAGACCGAGGCCGACATCGACCGTCTCACGGCCGAGATCCGCCTGCTGCTCCTGCCCCGCGACCCCAACGACGACCGCAACGTCATCGTCGAGATCCGCGGCGCCGAGGGCGGCGAGGAGGCCAACCTCTTCGCCCGCGACCTGTTCGAGATGTACAAGGCGTGGATCGCGAACAAGGGGTGGGCGCTGAGCGTCATGGAGGCCGAGTCCTCGCCCATGGGCGGCTACGAGCAGGTCACCTTCCAGGTCAAGGGCGACGGCGCCTGGGCTCATCTCAAGCACGAGGGCGGTCCCCACCGGGTCCAGCGGGTGCCGGTCACCGAGTCGCAGGGTCGCATCCACACCTCGTCGGCCACCGTCACCGTGCTCCCCGAGGCCGACGAGGTCGACGTCCACCTCGACCCCAACGACCTCCAGATCGACGTCTAACGCTCGTCCGGCCACGGCGGGCAGTCGGTCAACACCACCGACTCGGCTGTGCGCATCACCCACCTGCCCACCGGCGTCGTCGTCTCCATGCAGGACGAGAAGAGCCAGCTCCAGAACAAGGAGAAGGCCCTGCGGGTCCTGCGCAGCCGGCTGCTCGCGGCCGAGCAGGAGCGGGCCGAGGCCGAGGCGTCCGAGGCCCGCCGCAGCCAGACCGGGGGCGGCGGGCGCAGCGAGAAAATCCGGACCTACAACTTCAAGGAGAACCGGGTCAGCGATCACCGCATCGGGCTGACGCTCTACAAGCTCGACAAGGTCCTGGCCGGCGATCTCGACGACGTGAGCGACGCCCTGGTGGCCGACGAGCAGACCCGTCGCCTCACCGCGACCGGGGCGTGAGGACCTGATGGACCGGCCGCTGGGGGACTACGGGATCGCCGAGGACGGCACCGTGCCGTGGCGGGCACTGCTGGCCGAGGCGGCGTCGACGTTGGCGCACGGCGGGATCGAGAGCGCCGAGGCCGATGCCCGCCGCATCGTCGAGGAGGCCACCGGCCACGACGGCGCCGCCCTCCACGCCCACCTGGACGACCCGGCGACGGTCAACGGGGTCGCCGCCCTCGATCGCATGGTCGAGCGCCGTCTCGCCGGCGAGCCCCTCCAGTACGTGCTCGGCCGCTGGGGCTTCCGCACGCTCGACCTCATGGTCGACGAGCGGGTCCTGATCCCCCGGCCCGAGACCGAGGGCGTGGTCGACCACGTCCTGGCCGAGCTGGCCCGCCGGCGCGACGCCGCCGCCGACACCTCGGCCGTGGTGCCGGTCGTGGTCGACCTGGGCTGTGGCTCGGGCGCCATCGGCCTGGCCGTGGCGGCCGAGTGGCGGGGCGCCGAGGTCCACCTCGTCGACGTCTCGGCCGAGGCCGTGGCCGTGACCCGGGCCAACCTGGCCGGGCTGGGCGTGGCCGGCAGCACGGTGTCGGTCCACGAGGGCTCGTGGTTCGGGCCCCTGCCGCCCGACCGGGCCGGCCGGGTCGACGTGGTCGTGTCCAACCCGCCCTACGTCGCCGCCTCGGAGGACCTGCCGCCGGTGGTGGCCGACTGGGAGCCCACCGGCGCACTCGTCTCCGGACCCACCGGGCTGGAGGCGGTCGAGGCCATCGTGGCCGAGGCGGGCGACTGGCTCGTCCCCGGCGGCCTCCTCGTCGTCGAGATCGGCGCGACCCAGGGCCCGGACGCGGCCGCGCTCGCCGAGGCCGCCGGCCTGGTCGACGTCGAGGTCCGCCCCGACCTCGCCGGCCGCGACCGCGCCCTGCTCGCCCGCACCCCGTCGTGAGCGAGGAGGTCGACCAGCTCGTCGCCGCGCTGGAGGCGGGGGAGCCGGTGGTGCTGCCGACCGACACGGTGTACGGGCTGGCGGCGCTGCCGTCGGTCCCGGGGGCGACGGCCCGGCTCTACGCCCTCAAGGACCGGCGCCCCGACGTGGCCCTCGCCGTTCTCGTGGCCGACGCCGGCGCCCTCCAGGACCTGGCCACCGCGGTCGACGGGCCGACGGCCGCCCTGGTCGATGCCCACTGGCCCGGCCCGCTCACCGTCGTCGTCCGCCGCCACCCCGACCTGGCCGGCTGGGACCTCGGGGGCGACCCCGGCACCATCGGCGTCCGCTGCCCGGACCACCCCCTCGTCCGGGCCGTCGCCGCCCGCACCGGCCCCATCGCCACCACCAGCGCCAACCGCCACGGTCAGCCCACCCCGGCCACCGCGGCCGAGGCCGCCGCATCGCTCACCGGGCCGGTGGCCGTGGTCGCCGACGGCGGCACCCTGGCCGGCGTGGCGAGCACCGTGGTCGACCTCACCGTCGAGCCTCGGCGGATCCTGCGGCAGGGGGCCCTGGACATCGGGTGAGACCACCCCCGTGGTGGCACTTTCCCCGGCCCCCGTCGCGTGCCACCATCCCGCTCATGTTCAAGAAGCTGAAGCAGGCGTTCGGGGTCGGCGGTCCGTCGGTCGACACGGTGCTCTCGACACCGGCGGTCTACCCGGGCGGCGTGCTGCAGGGCGAGGTCCGCATCACCGGGGGCTCCGAGCCTCGCGACTTCAACAACCTCACCCTGTCGCTGGCCGCCACGGTCGAGGTCGAGTCGGGCGACGACGAGTACCTCTCCCGCATCCAGTTCGCCAGCCTCCAGGTCGCCGGGGCCGGTCGCCTCGAGGCCGGGGTCAACACCGCGGTGCCGTTCCAGATGGAGGTCCCGTGGGAGGCGCCGTTCAACAGCCTCCGGGGCCGGCGCTTCGAGCGGATGCGGCTCGGCGTCCAGACCCGCTTCGACCTCCCCGGCGGGCGCGACGCCACCGACTTCGACCCCATCGACATCCATCCCCTCCCCGTGCACGAGGAGGTCGTCTCGTCCATGGAGCGGGTCGGCTTCAGCCTGATGAGCGCCGATCTGGAGAAGGGCTCGGTCGCGGGCTCGTCGCTGGGCTTCTACAACGAGGTCGAGTTCCGGGGCCACGGCAAGATCCCCGAGGCCGAGCTCACCTTCGTCACCGGCCCCCACGAGACCCGTGTCGTCATCGAGCTCCAGCGCCGGGGCCTGCTCGCCTCCCGCGACCGCCACAGCACCCTCGCCGGCCCGACCAACGAGCCCTTCGACTGGGACAGCGCCATCCGCCAGCACCTCGACGAGCTGGCCCGCGCCAGCGGCAAGTTCTTCGGGTAGCGCCGAAGCCAGGTCGAAGGCCGCTCGTCTGCCGAGCGGTGACGGCGCCGGGCCCCTTTCCCGCCGAAGCTCGCTGCGCTCGCCGGCTCATCCGACGCAGGCCGGGTGAAGGGGCTGCCGCCAGGCCACCGTCGAGCCGTGGAGTAGATTCGGCACCGATGCTCAGCGGCACGCGCGTGGGGGTGGCCTTCATGGCCGCGGGGGCGATCCTCATCCTCATCGGAGCCCTCGACGTGGGGCGCGACGACCTGATCCACACCGTCGCCACCACCCTGATCGTCTTCGGTGCCGTCGTCCTCAGCGTCGCCACGGAGGCCTCCGACCAGGCGACCGACTGAAGCCATGTCGCAGGCGGGGTCGCCTGCGGTCGGAGGTACGGGCGGGCCCATCCCCGCCGAAGCTCGCTGCGCTCGCCGGCTCGGGCTGGCGCACACATCGAGTGCCCCCGGGGCTGCCGCCAGGCCCACCGGACCTGGGAGCCCTACACCGCCTCGCCCTCGCGGGTGCGGCGGGCGCCGGGGTGCAGGTAGGTGTAGAGCACGAGACCGGCGGCGGCGATGCCGATCGGCACCACCGAGTTGCCCCGGTCGGTGTAGACGGGGATGAGCACGAACGCCGACAGCAGGGCCGTCCAGGTCCAGAGGATCAGGACGCTGCGCCGGTGGCCGTGACCCATCCGCATCAGCCGGTGGTGCAGGGGGTTCTTGTCGGC
>DASVEC010000317.1:0-4112 GCA_036380755.1 Iamia sp.
ACCGGCACCGGCGAGGACCAGGTCGAGGTCGTCGTCCCCTGGGGCGAGCCGATCAGCGAGCGGGCCCAGGTCCGCACCGAGGTCGTCCGGATGCACACCGAGGCCAGCGCGGCGCTGGGCCTGCCGGCGCGAGAGCACTGAGACGACGATGCCGCGCGTGATCGGGGGGTCGCTGGAGAGCCACCGCGTCCACACGCGCGAGCGCATCTTCGAAGCCCTGTCGCGGCTCATGTACGAGCGGGGCTACGACGCCATCAGCCTGGCCGACGTCGCCGCCGAGTGCGGCATGGCCCGCACGGCCATGTACAACTACTTCTCCGACAAGGAGTCGCTGCTCATCGGCTACGCCAGCCGGGAGACCGACCGCTACGTGGCCGAGCTGCGAGAGGCCCTGAGCGAGGTCGAGGGCCCGGTGGCCCGCCTGCAGGTGTACATCCGCAGCCAGCTCACCTACTTCTCCGAGCACCACCTCCCGCCCGGCCCGGCCCTGCGCCACATGCTCGACAACGAGGCCTACAGCAAGGTCCTCGACCACGTGCGGGCGCTCGACGACGAGCTCCGGTCGATCCTCGAGGAGGGGAACGAGCAGCGGTACCTCATCGCCGACGACATCACCGACACCGGCGCCATGATCAACGCCTGCATCGCCCGGGGCAGCTCGCTCCGCCCCGGCGACGATCGCCTCGGGCACACCATCGAGCTGACCGAGGCCTTCGTCCTGCGCGCCCTCGGCATCCGCCTCGACCGCGACGGCCGGGCCCGCCGCCTCCCCCGCACCGCCCGCTGAGAGGACCACGAGGTGCCTGGCACCTCGTGGTCCTACCGGCGGGGCATCACCAGGGGGGCGCCGGTGCGGGGGTGGGGGACGACCTCGATCGGGTGGTGGTAGACGGCCGACAGCAGGTCCTCGTCGAGCACGGCGGCGGGAGGGCCGTCGGCGACGATCCGGCCTCCGGAGAGGACGACGATGCGGTCGGCGTGGGCGCCGGCCAGGGCGAGGTCGTGGAGGACGACCACCACGGCCACGCCGGCCGCGGCCCGGGCGCGGGCCAGGCCCAGCACCAGCTCCTGGTGGTGGAGGTCGAGGGCGGCGGTGGGCTCGTCGAGGAAGAGGACGGGCGTCTCCTGGGCCAGCACCCGGGCCAGGGCGACCCGGGCCCGCTCGCCGCCGGACAGCGTCGGGAGGTGGCGCTCGGCCATGGTGGCGACGTCGCACTCGGCCATCACCCGCTCGACGACGGTCCCGCCGTCGGCATCGCCGTCGACGTGGACCCACGGCGCCCGGCCCATCTCGACCACGTCGCGCACCGTGAACGGGAAGGTCACCGTCACCTGCTGGGGCAGCACCGACCGGCGCAGGGCCAGCTCGACGCCCGACCACTCCCCCAGCGCCCGGCCGCAGACCTCGACGGCACCGGCGGCCAGCTCGACGTCGCCGGTGAGCGCGCCCAGGAGGGTCGACTTGCCGGCGCCGTTCGGCCCGACCAGGGCGACGACCTCGCCGGCCGCGACCGAGACGGAGACGTCGTCGAGGATCGGCCGTCCGCCCAGCTCGACGCCGACCCCGGACCCGGCGACGAGGGTCTCGCCGGGCGTGGGCCGAGAGGGGCGATCGAGGCGCCGGGGGCCGCGGAGCCCGATCACGCCCACCCGCCCTGGCGGGACCGCATCCGGCGCAGCTGCCAGAAGAAGAACGGGCTGCCGACGAGGGCGGTCAGCACGCCCAGCGGGATCTCGGACGGTGCCGCGATCGTGCGGGCGGCGAGGTCGGCGCCGACGAGGATCGTCGCGCCGGCCAGGGCCGATGCCGGCACGAGGATCCGGTGTCCGGGCCCGGCCACCATGCGCACCAGGTGCGGGATGACCAGACCGACGAACAGCACCTGGCCCGACACGGCCACGGCCGACGCCGTCAGCACCGCCACCAGCAGCAGCACCAGCCGCCGGGTGACCTCGACGTCGACCCCGAGGTGGCGGGCGGGCCGGTCGCCGAGGGCCAGCAGGTCGAGGCGGCGGGAGAACAGCGGCGCCAGGGCGATGCCCCCGATGGCGAGCGGGGCCACGACCGCGACCTTGGGCCACGTCGCCTGGGCCATCGATCCGAGGCTCCAGAAGGTGATGCTGCGGAGCTGCGAGTCGTCGGAGAAGTAGGTGAGCAGGCCCAGCACGGCGCCGGTGAGGGCGTTGAGGGCGATGCCGGTCAGCACCATGGTGATGACCTCCGTGCGGCCGTTCTGGCGCGAGGCGGCGTAGACGACGAACACGGTGGCGACGCCGCCCACGAACGCCGCTGCGGTGATGCTCCACGTGCCGAACGGGGCCAGCCCGCTCACGATGATCAGCACGGCCCCGAGCGCCGCCCCCGACGACACGCCGATGATCCCGGGCTCGGCCAGCGGGTTGCTGAACGTGCCCTGCATCAGGGCGCCGGCGCACCCCAGCGACCCACCGACCAGCACCGTGAGGGCGACCCGGGGGAAGCGGATCTCCCACAGCACGTCCTCGCCGAGGGCGTCGGGGGGCGTGCCCCAGTCGAGGCCGATGCGGTGGAGGATCGAGGCGAGCACCTCGCCGGGGGTGAGCTGGAAGGCGCCCGACGCCCCCGCCGCCACCACCAGCACGCCGAGGGCGACGGCGAGGACGACGAGGAGGGTGCCGGATCGGGCCCAGTGGGTTGACGGCCGGGCCGCGACCTCCAGCACTAGGGGAACCGGGTCACGGCCCGGTTGGCGTACTCGGGCGAGGCGGCCAGGTTCACGGCCAGGGCCAGATCGCCCTTCTTGACCACGACGCCGGCCCAGTAGCCCAGGCCGTCGGGCTCGGGCGCCCGGCCCAGCAGGCTCTCGTAGAGACCCGTGACCCGGGTGCGCGCCGACTCGGGCGACTGGTAGATGCGCAGCGCCACGTTGCCGCGGCCCTTGGCCACCACCTCGGAGACCCAGTAGGTCACGTCGTTGGCGTGAGCCGGGCGCAGCAGCACCTTCTCGTAGAGGTCCTCGACCCAGCTGGCGTTGGTGCCGCCACCGATGCCGTCGAAGTACTCCGGTGAGGCGTAGAAGCTGGCCGCCACGCGGGCCACGCTCCAGCCGTTGCGCAGGCGACCGACCCAGAAGGCCACGCCCCCGGCGTCACCGTCACGGCCGAGCGTGTCCTGGTACAGCTGGTTGACCACGCCCGCGAGCCAGGCGTCGGAGGTCGACAGGCCCCTCAGGTAGGTGGCCTTGGACTGGACGTTGAGCTGGGCGACATCGGTGGCCAGCTCGGTGCGGGTCGGCTCCTCGCCGAGGAAGTCGGCGTGGGCCGCGGTCACGAACGACTCGGCCGCGCTGCGGTCCCGGAAGGTGACGGCCTCGCTGCGGGCCCACTCGCCCAGGAGGTCGGGCTGGCCGTGGGCCCGCATGGTCGAGATGTAGCCACCGCCGTCGGTGAAGTCGTAGTCCTCCTCGTCCTCGCCGGTGTAGACGGGCTCGACGTCCGTCAGGGTGACGGTGAACGAGCCCTGGGGCGAGATCTGCGAGGAGGGCACGAACGCCTGGGCGCCGTACATGGTGGCGTCGGTGTTGTTCTCGGGCTCGGGCCCGAAGACGACGTAGAGGCCCGGGGCGGTGGTCGGGTAGCCGGTGCCGGTGACCACGACGTCCTGGCCCTCGGTGAACAGCCCGCTCGCCGGATCGAGCTCGAGGTGGCCGCCGGCCACGGGCTCGGCGAAGTCCACCGCCACCTTGACGTCCTGGCTGCGATCCCCGCTGGCCCGGTGGTCCATGCGGGTGACGACCTTGCAGGACTGGCCCACCGGTAGGTCGTTGCAGTCGACGTTGGCGTCCGCCGCTTCGAGGGTCAGCGTCGTGGTGAACGAGCCATCGGCCGCGATCGGCACGGCCGAGGCCGCACCGACCGGGTTGTTGGTGACCCAGCGGGAGGCACTGCTGCCGCCGCTGGGGTCGATGCCGCCCACGCACGGGCTCGGCGCGACCAGCGGGCCCTTGTCGACGCACAGGGCGAGGTACATGCCCTCGGTGGCGAGGTCGAAGCCGGCGACGTCGTAGGCGTCCCCGGTGACGGTCACGGTGGCCCCGTCGGGGTCGAGGTCGTCGACGTCGGACACGGTGAGG
>DASVEC010000318.1:0-16427 GCA_036380755.1 Iamia sp.
TCGACATGCCCACGGTGAACACGCTCGTCGTCGACCGGGCCGATCGGCTGGGCCTGGGCCAGCTCCACCAGCTGCGGGGCCGCGTGGGCCGGGCCGGCCAGCGGGCCTACGCCTACCTCTTCCATCCGAAGGACATGTCCCTGAGCGAAGAAGCGTACGAACGTCTCAAGACGATCGGCGAGGCCACCGAGCTGGGCTCGGGCTTCCGCATCGCCATGCGCGACCTGGAGATCCGCGGCGCCGGGTCGCTCCTCGGCACGGGCCAGTCCGGCCACATCGCCGCGGTGGGCTACGACCTCTACGTCCAGATGGTCAGCGCGGCGGTCGCCGAGCTCAAGGGCGAGGAGCCCCGCGAGCCGGCCGAGGTCAAGCTCGACCTGCCGCTCGACGCCCACCTGCCCATCGAGTACGTGCCCCGGGAGGACCTGCGGCTGGAGGCGTATCGCAGGCTGGCGACAGTCACGTCCCAAGGCGAGGTCAGTGACATCCGGGCCGAGTGGGAGGACCGCTACGGCCCGGTGCCCGAGCCGGCCGCCCAGCTGCTGGAGATCGCCCGGCTGCGGGCCGAGTGCCAACGTCTCTCACTGCGGGAGGTCAACGTCACCAAGGGCCCCGCCTTCGGCGGCCCGGCCCACACCGCCCGGGTCTCCCCGCTGGCGCTCAAGCAGAGCCAGCAGATCCGGCTGCGCCGTCTCTTCCCCGGCGCCGTCTACAAGGAGGACCAGGAGCTGGTGGTGCTCCCGATCCCCAAGACCCCCACCCTGGCGGCGACGCTCGTCGACCTCCTCCGCCAGCTCGTCCCGCCGGCCGGCTAGCGGGGCTAGCCAGGCGAGACCGACGCGGCGACGGCGACGAGGGCGTCGACGTCGAGCACGTCCTGGCCCCGGGCCACCAGGAGCAGGACGTCGCCCCACTCGGTCTCGGCGGCCAGGATCCGGCGGACGACGGCCCCGGTCTCCGGGTCGGCGGTCGTGACGATCGTGCCGTCGAGCTCGCCCTGCGGGATCGCCTCGGCGACGGCGTCGCGGGGGTCGGGAGACGAGCGCCGGGGCTCGCGGACCTCGGTCACGACCGCCTCGGGGTCGAGGGCGTCGCCGGGCAGGGTCATGGCCACCAGCGACCCGTCGCACGTCTCGTCGCACGTGAACACCGAGGCGTGGGCCGAGGCCGGCCCGGGGACGGGCCCGTCGGGGTCGTCGGGCACCGCGGCGACCAGCCCCAGCACCCCGTCGACCGTGATGCTCCCCACCACCTCCAGGTCACCCGGCGGAGCCTCGACCGTCGGGGCGCCGCCTGTCTCGGACGCCTCGCCGGGAAGGGTGGCTGCCTCGGCGACCTCCCGGAGCTCGGTCTCGGTGGCGTCGATGCCCCAGACCCGCAGCCCGTCGGTGGTGAGCGAGGCCCAGCGGCCGTCGTCGGTGGCGGCGGCGAACCCGTCGGCGGAGACAGCTGGGACGGCCTCGACGAACACGACGCCCGACCCCTCGGCCACGCCGTCGGGGGCGAGGACCGTGACCGGGAGCTCGTCGCCGGGCTCGTCCTCGCCCACGCCCTCCACCCAGGGCTCGTAGCCGGCGGGCACGTCCTCGACGGTGAAGGGCGACGAGGTGCGGTCGACCGCGGCCTCGGTCGTCGTCGTGGGCCCGGCCGCCTCGGCTGCCTCGCGCGCCACGACGTCCTCGTCGATGCCGCAGCCCGCCAGGCTCACCAGCCAGACCAGCGCGAGCGCGAACAGGTGGGGGAAGGGTCGGCGCACCGGCCTGGTGTGCCCGATCACCGGCGATGTAATCGGGGGAAGTCCTACCTCCTACCATCGAGCGCCGTGCGCCTTCGTGCCCTGACCCGACCCGCTCGCGCCGTGGCCACCGGGGCCGCCCTCGCCGGCCTGGTCCTGTCGGCCACCTCCTGCAACGTGGGTCGGCCCACGGCCGCCTCCATCGAGGGCCGGGAGATCTCCGTCGAGCGCCTCGACGAGCTGGTCGCCGCCTTCATCGAGGCCGACCCCGAGACCAACGGGCCCCAGCTCGAGGGCGAGGGCGAGGACACCTACCGGATGTCGGCGGTGGCCGGCATCCTCAACACGCTCGTGATCCAGGTGGCGCAGACCGAGCTGGCCCAGCGCGAAGGAGCCATCCCCACCGAGGAGGAGCGGACCGAGGCCGAGGACCTGGTCCGCAACAGCTTCGCCACCGGCGCCGAGGCCGAGCCCGATCCGGCCACGGGTGAGATCAGCGAGGAGGCGGCCGCGGCCCAGGAGACCAGCGCGGCCGTCTTCGACGCCCTCTCGACGGACACCCAGGAGTGGCTGGTCGACCTCCGGGCCACCACCCTCGCCCTGACCCGGGAGCTGGCCGAGGGCGCGGACCTGTCGGAGCAGGCGCGGCAGGCCTACGAGTCCGACCCGTCGGTCTACGACGCTCTCTGCCTGCGGGCCATCATCGTCGGGACCGACGCCCTCGAGGGCGTGCAGGACCGGCTGGCCGCCGGTGACGACTTCGGGGCCGTCTCGGCCGAGGTGACGATCGATCCCGACATCGCCGCGGCCAACGGCGAGCTCGGCGGCTGCCTCACCCCCAGCGAGCTGACCGCGGCCGGCCTGGCCCAGCCCATCGTCGACCTGGTCACCCCGCTGGAGGTCGGCGAGGTCTCGGAGCCCGTCGAGCTGGAGGAGGGCACCGTCGCCCTCTTCGACGTGAGCGATCGCCAGCCGACCCCCTTCGAGGAGGTCCAGGCGGACATCGAGGCCACTCTGCCCGACCCCGGCGAGGCCGCCCTCGCCGACCTGGTGCAGGGGTCGATCGTCGACCTCGACATCGACGTCGACCCCCGCTTCGGCACGTGGGACGCGTCGACCGGCACCATCACCCCGCCCGACGGGGCCCGCACCCCCGCCGTCGACAGCGAGCTGGTCGACGCCACGTCGGGCATCACCGTGCCCGCCGGCGGCTGACCTCCCGCCGGCCCGCCGTCCCGTGACCGGCCGCGTCGTCGTCGTGGGCCTGGGTCCGGCCGGGCCCGATCTGGTCACCCGGGAGACGGCTGATCTCCTCACCAGGGCGCGCGACGGTGGCCGCCCGGTGTGGCTGCGGACCGGGCGTCACCCGGCTGCGACCCTCGCGCCGGGCGCGCCGACCTTCGACGACGTCTACGAGCGGGCCGACACCTTCGCCGACGTGTATCGCCACATCACCGACCGCCTCGTCGCCCTGGCGGCCGAGCACGGCGAGGTGGTCTACGCCGTCCCCGGCTCGCCCCGCGTCCTGGAGCGGACGGTGGACCTGCTCACGGAAGGAGAAGTCGCGGGCGAAATCGAGCTCGACGTGCGGCCCGCCCTGTCGTTCCTCGACCTGGCGTGGGTCCGTCTCGGCATCGACCCGCTGGAGGCGGGCGTGCGGCTGGTCGACGGCCACCGCTTCGCCACCGAGGCCGCGGGCGAGCGGGGGCCGCTCCTCGTGGCCCACTGCCACAACCGGCGGGTGCTGTCCGACATCAAGCTGGCGGTCGACGAGCCCCCGTCCGAGCCCGTGCTGATGATCCAGCGGCTGGGCACACCCGACGAGGCGATCACTGCTCTTGCTTGGGAGGACCTCGACCGCAGCGTCGAGCCCGACCACCTCACCTCGCTCTACATCCCCGTCCTGGCCGCCCCGGTGGCGACCGAGCTGGTGGCCTTCGCCGAGCTGGTCCGGACCCTGCGGGAGCAGTGTCCCTGGGACCGGGAGCAGACCCACGTCACCCTCAGCCGTCACGCCCTGGAGGAGGCCTACGAGGTCGTCGAGGCCATCACCGCCTGGGCTGCGGTCGAAGGAGCCGACGATCTCACCTCCGACGAGGCGCTCGAGGCCGAGGCAGCCGCCGAGGAGCACCTGGCCGAGGAGCTGGGCGATCTGCTGTTCCAGGTCGTCTTCCACGCCACCCTCGGAGCCGAGCGGGGGGCGTTCACGCTGGCCGACGTGGCCCGGGGCATCCACGACAAGCTCGTCCGGCGCCACCCCCACGTGTTCGAGGGCGCGCCGGCCGACGACGTCGACGAGCTGACGCGGTCGTGGGAGGCGATGAAGAAGGCCGAGTCGGGCCACACCAGCGTGATGGACGGCCTGACCGACGCCCTGCCCTCGCTGCTCTGGGCCCACAAGGTCCTGCGCAAGGCCGAGGCGGCCGGTCACCCCTGGTCGCCCGAGGCTGCCGACCCCGACGATGTGGGCGACCAGCTCCTCGCCCTCGTGGCCGTCGCCCGGGCCCGGGACGTCGACCCCGAGACGGCCCTCCGCACCGCCGCCGCCCGCCTCCGCGACGACGTTCGCGCCACCGGCGCCTGAGGAGGGGCTACACCTTTCGGACGGCTGGTGCGTCTGGAGGGGCGATGGCAGCGATCCGGGTGGCGGCGGGGGAGACGGCAGTGGCGGACGACGGCGATGTCGCACCGGTGGTGCCGACACTCTCGGTCGACGAGCTGTGCCGGCGGGTGCACCCCCGCCTGGTGGGCGCCCTGCGGCTCTACCTGGGTGATGCCGAGCTGGCTCGCGAGCTGGCGCAGGACACCCTGGTCCGGGTGGTCGAGCGGGGCGCCGAGGTCACCGCCATGGACCGCCCCGAGGGCTGGGTGTTCCGGGTCGCCTTCAACCTGGCCCGGTCCCGGCTCCGGCGGCTCGGGGCCGAGCGGCGGGCCCACGCCCGATCGGGTCCCGATCGCCGGGACGCCGTGCCCGTCGACGTGGCCGCCGCCGTGGCGGTGCAGCGGGCCCTGGCCCTGCTCCCGCCCCGGCAGCGCCAGGCCGTGGTGCTCCGCTTCTACGGCGACCTCCCGGTGGCCGAGGTGGCGCGGGCCATGGGCTGCCGCCCGGGGACGGTCAAGGCCCATCTCCACCAGGGCCTCGCCGCCCTCCGCCTCGCCGGCCTGGCCGACGACCCCGAACCCCCCTCCGAGGAGCAGCCATGACCCGCCTGTCCGACGCCCTCCGGTCCGCCGCCGACGAGCCGGTCGACCTCGAGCTCGACCTGGACGTCGTGCACGCCCGGGTCGACCGGCGCCGCCGCCGTCGGGTGCGGGCCCGCGCTGGCGCGTGCGTCGCGGCGGCGGCGTTGGCCCTGGGCGGCATCGGTCTGGCGGCTGGCGCCGGCGACGGCGGTGCCGCCGTCCGGGCCGGCGAGGCCGACCCCGCCCTCGGGGAGGAGACCACGGAACCGGCGTCGTCGTCGACCGGATCCATCCCCGAGTCGACCACGACCACGACCGCGACCACGACGACCTCGGCCCCCGCCCCGACGGCCTCCGAGCCGGCCCCGACGACGTCGACCGCGCCGCCTCCCAGCACGGCGCCCCCATCGCCCACCGAGCCAGCTCCGACGACCGTGACCCTCCGGGGCACCTACGACGTCCGCAGCGGCTCCGGTGGATCGTGCCCGTCAGGCTCGTTCCCGGTGAGGCTGGCCGGCACCATCGATGCCTCCGACGGCGGGCTCTGGGCCCGGACCGAGCAGGGCTGCGCCACCCTCGTCGACGACGTCTACGACGCGACCGGGACCTTCGTGCTCACCGCTCCCGACGGGTCGACCCTCACGGGCACGTTCCGCAGCATCGCCGCCCTCCCCACCGACGGCGTGCCCTACGGCTACGAGGTCACGGGGGGCACGGGCTCCTTCGCCGGCGCCGCCGGGGCGTGCGACCTGACCGTGCGCATCGTCGAGGGCGGTGGCCTCGATCAGCGCCAGGAGGGCGAGATCACCTGCGAGGTGACCGTCGCCGGGCCGGCATCGGCGTCATCGAGCGGACCGAGCGGATCGGTGCCCGAGTCGGTCTAGGGGCGGCGCCTACGCTGGGTGCGCTCGTCACTGCACCGGGAGAACGACCCACCTCATGGGAATCATCGAAGACGTCGTCGGACGCGAGATCCTCGACTCGCGCGGCAACCCCACCGTCGAGGTGGAGGTGGTGCTCGACTCCGGGTCCGTCGGGCGGGCGGCGGTGCCGTCCGGGGCCTCGACCGGCGCCTTCGAGGCGGTCGAGCTGCGCGACGGCGGCAAGCGCTACGGCGGCAAGGGCGTGCTGAAGGCCGTGGGCCACGTCAACGGCGAGATCCGCGACGCCGTGGTCGGGCTCGACGCGCTCGAGCAGCGGCTGCTCGACACCACCCTGATCGACCTCGACGGCACCGACGCCAAGGGCCGGCTCGGCGCCAACGCCATCCTCGGTGTGTCCCTCGCCGCGGCCAAGGCCGCCGCCCGCGAGACCGGCATGCCGCTGTACCGCCACGTCGGCGGCACCAACGCCCACGTGCTGCCCGTCCCGATGATGAACGTCCTCAACGGCGGGGCCCACGCCGACAACAACATGGACATCCAGGAGTTCATGATCATGCCCGTGGGCGCCGCCAGCTTCGGCGAGGCGCTGCGCTGGGGCACCGAGACCTACCACGTGCTCAAGGGCATCCTCACCAAGAAGGGGCTCTCCACCGCGGTCGGCGACGAGGGCGGCTTCGCCCCGAACCTGGAGTCCAACGAGGCCGCGGTGAAGCTGCTGGTCGAGGCGATCAAGAGCGCCGGGTTCACCGTCGGCTCCGACATCTCGATCGCCATCGACGCGGCGTCGACCGAGTTCCACGAGCGGAACAAGTACGTGCTCGCCGGCGAGGACCGGAAGCTGTCGTCGGCCGAGTTCGTCTCCTACCTGGTCGACCTCACCGAGCGGTACCCGATCGTCTCGATCGAGGACGGCATGGGCGAGGAGGACTGGAAGGGCTGGGCCGCGCTGACCGAGGCCATCGGCGACAAGGTGCAGCTCGTGGGGGACGACCTGTTCGTCACCAACGTCGAGCGCTTCGCCCGCGGCATCGACCTCGGCGTGGCCAACTCGATCCTGATCAAGGTCAACCAGATCGGCTCGCTCACCGAGACGCTCGACGCCGTGGCCCTCGGCGCCCGCTCGTCGTACACGGCCGTGATGTCGCACCGCTCGGGCGAGACCGAGGACGCCACCATCGCCGACCTGGCCGTGGCCACCAACTGCGGCCAGATCAAGACCGGCGCCCCGGCCCGCAGCGATCGGGTGGCCAAGTACAACCAGCTCCTGCGCATCGAGGAGGACCTGGGCGAGGCCGCCTCCTACCCCGGGGCCGCGGCCCTGGCTCGAGGCACGGGGTGAAGGGCTCGAAGCCGGCCCCCCGGTCGAGGAAGGCCGCGCCCGTGTCCCGGTCGAGGAAGGCTCCACCCCGCAAGGCTCCGCCCCGGAAGACCGGTCGGCCGGGCCGGCGGATCGCCGCCGGGTTGGTCGTGTCGGTGGTGATGGTCGGCTTCTTGCTGGTCGGCGTGTTCCCCACCCGCACGTGGCTGGCCCAGCGGGAGGAGACCAAGGAGCGCCAGGCCGAGCTCGACCGCATCCGGGCCGAGCAGGCGGTCCAGGAGGAGCGGGTCGAGCAGCTCTACGACCCCGACGTGATCGAGGCCATCGCCCGGGACAAGTACGGCCTGGTCCGGCCGGGCGAGACGCCGTACCAGATGCTCCCGCGGCCCGTGCCGCCGCTCGATCTCCCCGACACCTGGCCCTTCACCGGCGCCGACGACTGGCTCAACCGCTAGCTGTCTCTCCTAGGGGCGGCCACGGCCGCCGGCAGGGCAGCCCACCAGGCATCGGCGGCGCGGGCGGCGTCGTCGAGAGGGTCGGGCCGGCGGGCCATCCCCGCGGTGACCTCGTCGAGGGCCGCCGCCAGGGCGTCGGGCTCGGTGACGGCGAACGACGCCGGCAGCCCCGCCAGCGTGGCCAACCCGCCCGCCTTGGCCACGTAGTACGGCGTGGCCGCGCCGAGCACGGCCGGCACGCCGGCGGCCAGGGCGAACAGGGCGGCGTGGTACGACTGCGTGGCCACGGCGACGGCGCCCCCCACGGCCGCCACCAAGCGAGCGGGGTCGGAGCCGCACTCGACCAGCCGCCAGCGCGCCGCCAGCGGCACCGTGGCCCGGAGGGCGGCGAGCGTGGCGATCTCGGGCTCGGGGTCCTGGGCGTTGAGGGCCACGCCGAGGACGTCCCATCCCCGCGCCGCGGCGAGGGCGTCGGCGGCGAGGGCCCAGCGGCGGACCGGGTCGTCCTCGGGCGCCCCCACGTAGTCCGCCCGGCGGACGGTGACGGCCAGGGTCGGCCGCCCCGTCGTCCCGGTGGGAAGCGCGGCCGGGGCCAGGCCCAGGGCGTCGTCGCCGGTGACCATGACGACCTGGGGATCGACGCCGGGCAGACCGGCGGCGAAGGCGGCCGACGTCTCGTCCCGGGCGCCGAGGGCGACGGCGCCGGTGAGGAAGGCGTCCATGAGGTCGCGACCCTGGTCCTCGATGACGTACCCCTGGCCCGAGCAGGCGACGGGGACGCCGGCGGTGCGGAGGGCGGCGGCCACGAGGGCGCGGGGGACGATCGTGCCCTCGGCCCAGCGCGACGAGAGCCCACAGCCCAGGAAGACGGCGGCGTCGTAGGCGGCCGGGTCGAACGGGCGCCACCGGGCCTGGTCGGCGCCGGCCCGCTCCGGGGCACCGGCGAGCACCGGCGGGAGGGGGCCGAGCTGGTCGGGGGACAGCCCGTGGACGGCCATGTTCAGCGGCAGGAGCCACCGGGTCCGGCCGCCGAGCGCCTGGACCGGCGGCCCGTCGGTGATCACGTCGAGGGCGACGTCGGGGCCGAACGCGGCCCGCGCCCGGTGGACGGCCCGGACGGTGATGGCGTCGTCGCCCAGGTTGGCCACGCCGCCGGGACCGACGAGCAGGACCCGGGCCGACGGCGACGCCACCCGCACGGGCGCCGGCGGCGTCGGCGCCAGCGAGGGATCGAGGGCGATGGCCTCGGGGGTGGCCCACAGCGGGCCGGTCGACGGGTGGATCGCCACCGCGGCCACACCGTCCAGCGCGGACGCGCCCTGTCGGGAATCGTCGCCCCGGTGGCGGCCGACGGGGTCGAACACCCGGGCGATGCGCTCCTGGCCCAGGCGGGGATCGGGGACGGTGTGGTGGAACCCCGTCGGCCACTCCCGGTACACCGCCGCCAGCGTGGGCACGAAGGCGAGCAGCCGGCCCTCGGCGATGACCTGGTGGAGCGAGGCCCAGTCGTCGACGTGCTCGAGCAGCGGGTCGGTGGGCCACCCGCCCATCTCCCGGTAGGCGGCCAGGTCGCTGACGGCGATGGTGCCGATGTAGTTGGAGCGGAAGAAGGCGGCCGTGGGCGGCTCGTTGGAGACGGCACCGAGGGCGGCGCCGTCGGCGTCGGCCTGGACGACGGTGCCGAAGGTGGCCGCGGCACCGGTGCGGACGGCCATGCGGTAGAGGTCGACCACACCGGCGGCGATGGCGTCGTCGTCGGCGTCGAGCTGCAGGGCGTGGCGGGTGCGGGCGGCGTGGAGGAGGGTGCTGCGGGCGTGGCCCAGCCCGAGGTTCTCGTCGGAGCGGATCACCCGGATGCGGGGATCCTCGGCCGCGAGGGCGGCGGCCACGGCGGGGGTGGCGTCGGTGGAGGCGTCGTCGAGGATCAGGATCTCGCCCTGTTCGCCGTCCTGGCCATCAGCAGCCAGGAGGTCGAGGGCGGCCTGGGCGCTGCGCACCGACCGCTCCAGCAGCGGTGCGTGGTTCCAGCACAGGGTGAAGACCGAGAGTCCCGGCCGGAGCTCGGGGGCCGGGCCGAGGCGCTCGCGGAGGGCGGCGGCGGCCGCGGCGCGGGCGGGGGCCTGGACGGTGCGGCGGACGGCGGCGGCGTGGGCGGCCACGGTGCCGTCGAGGGCGGCGACCTGCTCGCCGACGGCATCGACGTGGGCCCGCAGCCGGTGCAGCTCGCCCCCGATGGCCTCGACGCCGCCGCGCGTGTCGCTGCGGCCGTCCCACCCGATCTGCTCGATGCGGGCCAGCGCGGCGCGGACCTCGGCGAGGTCGGAGCCGGCGGCCTCGACGGTGCGGGCCAGGTCGTCGACCGCGGCCGGGGTGCGGCGGGCGCGGCCCACGAACGTCCGCGCCCGTTCGACCCGGCCCGGCGTCGGCTCGTCGCCGGTTCGCTCGCCGCGCTCGCTCACTGGTACGCCCCGGCGAGGAGGTCGTGCTCGGTCGAGCCGGACAGCAGGTGGTCGACCACCGGGCCGAGGCGGGTGGCGACGGCGGTGGGGGAGAGGTCGAGGTCGGCGAGGGTGGTCTCGTCGATGACGAGGGGGGCGAGGGCGGACGGGAGGTCACCGGCCAGGTCGTGGGCGGCGGCGGGGGGCATGACCTGGAGGGGGAGGCAGCCTTGCTCGACGGCCTCGACGACGCGCAGGGGCTCGAGGTCGCCGTCGGCTCGCCACCAGAGGCGGGCGCGGGCGGTGCGGAGCAGCGTGCGGACGGCGTCTGGGTCCAGGACGGGTGGGTCGAGATGGGCCCAGAGGATGCCAGGGAGGTAGCAGGGTCCCGGTCCGTGGTGCTGGGCGAGGCTGAAGGCGAGGTCGGCCTGGTGGCCGTCGCGGGCGCCGTCGCGGATGTGGTGCTCGACGACGGCCCAGGCGTGGGGCCGGGCGGTGTCGGCGAGGGCGCGGATCTCCTCGTGGCGGTCGTGGGGCGGACGCAGCGGCACCGCACCTCCGCGCCAGCCCAGTGGCGCGGGCGCCGGCGCGACCGGCTGGCCGGTCGTCGCCCACAGGGCGGTGGCGACCCGCTGGGGCACACCCGGACCGGCCAGGCCCGGCGGCGCGTCGTCGCCCCAACGGGGCCGGGGCTCGATCCCCCGGTTGCGCTCCCAGGCGTCGGACCAGGCCCGGCGCAGCTCCTCGTGCTCGGGCGGCAGCCCGTCGATCAGCGGGCCGAGGAAGGAGCCCAGCTCGGGGCCGAGCTCGAGCTGGCGGACGACGGCGGGGTCGAGCCCGGCGGCGAACCCGGCGGTGGGATCCGGGTCGCCGGCCAGGGCCAGCGCGCTCATGGTGAGCTGGCACTTCCGGCACCGACCGCAGTTGCCGGCGCTCATGCCCTCCCAGCACACCTGCAGCGTCGACCGGGCGAGGGGGTCGGAGGCCAGGTGGGCGATGCGCTCGTGGCGCGAGCGATGGGGGTTCCCCAGGACGACCTCGGTCCGGCTCGTGCCGAGGGCGTCGAGCACGTCCGGGTCGGCCCCGGTGCGGGTGTGGACGCCGACGGGGTGGGCGCCCGAGAACACCAGCCGGCGGAGGCCGGTCGCGACCTGGAGCCCGGTGGCGACGAGCGCCGTCGTGGACGTGTCGGCCCACCGGCGGTGCGGGTCGAGCAGATGCCGGGCCGTCGTCTCGGCCACCACCAGCTCCAGCCCCAGCTCGGCGGCGACCCGGCGGTGACCGGCGTGGATCCCGGCCTCGATGGCCCGGAAGAGATCGGGCGGGCCGTGGTGGATCGAGATCAGGTGGGTGACCCGATCGGGGACGGGCTCGTCGAGGAGGTCGAGGAGCGTCGACCAGCTGTCGGCGCCGCGCGTGAAGAACAGGCCGACGCCGTCGCCGCTGTCCTCGCTGGGAGGCGCCACGTAGGTGTCCTCGACCTCGACGTGCGTCGTGCCCGTGCCCCACCAGTCGGAGAGCAGCAGCCCGAGGCGGGCCGTGCGCTCGGCCGTCACGACGTCGACCGCACCCTCGATGACCAGGTCCTCGCCCCGGAGGGCGGCGACGGTGGCGAGGGTGGCGGCGCCGGGCGTGGCCGTCGGGTCGAAGAGGTCGGCGTGGGCGACCGGGATGCGCACCTCGATGGGGGCCAGCTCGCTGCCGTCCGCGGCCACGATCTCGGTGCGAACCACGAGGTGGCCGGCCTCGACGCGGGTCACGGGAGGACGGGCGCGCACGACGCGAACCTAGTGGTTGCCGGTCCGCGGGCCCGCCGGCCGTCGGTAGCGTGCCGGGGGTGGGAGCACCGACCGAGGCCGACCGGGCCGCCGTGGCCGCCCTGCTCGGCCGGGAGCCGGACGGCGTCTTCGAGGTGGTGGTGCGGCACGCCGACGGCAGCCCCCTCGTGATCCGCAACGCCCCGGTCCTCCCCAGCGGCCGGCCCATGCCGACCCGGCACTGGCTGGTGGGCGAGCCCGAGCGGACCTGGGTCGGGCGGCTGGAGTCGGAGGGCGGCGTCGACCGGGCCGAGGCCGAGGTCGATCCCGACGCGCTGGCCGCCGCCCACCGGCGCGCCGCGGCCGAGCGCGACGCCGCCGTCCCGCCCGGGTGGGGGGGACACCGTCCCAGTGGCGGCGTGGCCGGCACCCGCACCGGGGTCAAGTGCCTCCACGCCCACTACGCCGAGTGGCTCGCCGGCGTCGACGACCCCGTCGGCGCCTGGGTCGCCGACCACCTCCCGGATGTCGGCGGCTCACCCCCGCCTGCCAGGCTGCCGCAGTGAGCGAGCGAAGCGAGCAGACCGACGGCCCGACCGAGCGCGTGGCCGCCATCGACTGCGGGACCAACTCGACCCGTCTCCTCGTCGCCTCGCTCGACGGGGACGGGGGCCTGGTCACCCACGAGCGGCTCATGCGGATCACCCGGCTGGGCGCCGGCGTCGACCGCACCCACCGCCTCGACCCCGAGGCCGTCGCCCGCACCCAGGCCGTCCTCGCCGAGTACCGGCAGGTCATGGACGAGCACGGCGTCGGGCCCGGGCGGTTCCGCGTCGCGGCCACGTCCGCCGCCCGCGATGCCACCAACCGGGACGAGTGGTTCGCCGCCGCCGAGGCCGTCGTCGGTTCCCGCCCCGAGCTCCTGACCGGCACCGAGGAGGCCGACCTCTCCTTCCGGGGGGCCACCGCCGGGATCGACCCCGCCCGCGGGCCCTTCCTCGTGTTCGACCTCGGCGGGGGGTCGACCGAGCTGGCGTACGGCACCGACTCGGTCAGCGCGTCCCTGTCGCTGGAGGTCGGGTGCGTGCGGCTCACCGAGCGGTTCATCGAGAGCGATCCGCCCCGCCCCGAGGAGCTCACCGCCGCCATCACCTACGCGGCGTCGTGGTTCGACGACGTCCTGCGCAAGATGCCCGGCGCGGCGGCGGCGCCCACCGTCGTGGGCCTGGCCGGGACGGTCAGCACCGTGGCCGCGGTCGAGATCGGCCTGGCGACCTACGACCGCGACGTCATCCACCACTTCGTGCTGACCAAGGACGCGGCCGAGGATGTCTTCCGCACCCTCGCCACCGAGAGCCGGGCCGACCGCATCCACAACCCGGGTCTCGAGGAGGCGCGGGCCGACGTGATCGTCGGCGGCTGCTGCGCCTTGGTGGCGCTCTACCGGACGCTGGGCCTCGACGAGGTCCTGGTCTCCGAGGCCGACATCCTCGACGGTCTCGCCCTCTCGCTCCTCTAGGCGTGGGCCGCCCTCCAGGCGCGGTAGCCGCCGTCGAGGTCGGTCGCGTGGCGGAGGCCGAGCCGGCGCAGCGCCACCGCCGCCAGGCTCGAGGCGTAGCCCTCGTTGCACACCAGCACGACGACCTGGTCGGGGTCGCCGGCCTCGGGCAGACGGTGCTCGCTGTCGGGCGCCAGCCGCCACTCGAGCACGTTGCGCTCGACGACCACGGCGCCCGGGAGCGCCCCCTCCTCCCGCCGGACGGCCTCGGGCCGGGTGTCGACGAGGAGGGCGCCCTCGGCCACGAGCCGGTCGAGGTCGGCCGGGCCCGGCCGGGGGCCGAGCTCGGCGCGGGCGTCGGCCAGGAGGCGGTCGACCGAGCTCACACGCGCGACGGCGCCGCGGCGAGGAGGGCCCGGACCTCGTCGAGCGCGAGCAGCGGGGTCTCGGGGTACACCCGCTCGGTGCGCGTCGGGCGCAGCTCGTCGTCGACGTCCTCGTAGAAGGTCATGGTCTCCAGGGCGGGTCCGTAGACGTGGATGCTGGTGGCGGGGAACGAGCCGGTGTTCACCACGTCGTGGATCCGGCCCCGCGGCACCCGCCGCACGGTACCGGCGCCGAGCCGGTGGCGGACGAGACCCGTCCCGGCAGGGGGACCAGCTCCCGGGCGGGCCGCCGGGTGGGCGACCAGCTCGACCAGGCTCCCGGCCACCACGGCCACCGCGCCGGCGGCGTCGCCGTGGTCGTGGACCTCGACGCCGTGACCCGACGGCCAGGTGATCAGGTACGCCTCCCAGCCCTCCCCGGCGGTGAGCCGGACGTGGATGCGGTGGTCGGGATCGTGCACCGCCAGCGGCGCCCACACCGCCGGGCACGACGCGAGGACCTGGGCCAGGTCGGACAGCGGGGTCGTGGGGGGCAGGACCGGAGCCATACCTGACTGTTTCTATCGGGTTTAGCCGAATAGGGCAAGCGGCAGACGTCTCCACGGCCCTGTGACCAGCGTCGACCACGGCCGGTCCGGGGGGGCAGGCGCGGCTACGGTCGACCCGCCACCGACCGAGGAGAGGGGGTCCGCCCGCCATGCGCCGAGAACGCACACGCGCGCCGGACCCCAGCCGGCACCCGGGACCGGGCGGCGACGGCGAGCCCCGCTCCACCGCCCTCTTCGGTCGCCGGGTCATGCTCCGCCCGCTCACCCTGGCCGACTTCGCCAGCTGGCGCGAGGTGCGCCTGCGCTGCCACGACTGGCTCACGGTCTGGGAGCCCAGCCGTCAGGCCGGAGCCCCCGACCCCACCACCGACCGCGACGCCTTCGGCGTGCGCTGCGCCGCCCGCCAGCGCGAGCGGGCCCTCGGCACCGGCCACGGCTTCGGCATCTTCCACGAGGGTCGCTTCTGCGGCGAGATCAACCTCAACACGGTCCAGCGGGGCCCGTTCCAGAACGCCTACGTCGGCTACTGGATCGACCAGGCCGTCGCCGGCCGGGGGCTGATGCCCGAGGCCGTCGTCGTCCTCGCCCGCTTCGCCTTCGAGGAGCTCGGCCTCCACCGCCTGCAGGTGTCGATCATCCCCCGCAACCAGGCCAGCCGGCGCGTCCCCGAGAAGCTCGGGCTGCGCGACGAGGGCACTGCCATCCGCTACCTGGAGATCAACGGCGTGTGGGAGGACCACGTCCGCTACGCCATCACCGCCGAGGAGTGGGACGACCGCCGCGAGGAGCTCGAGATGCGCTGGCTCGGCCCCGACGCCCCCGACTAGCCGGGCTGCGGCGCGCTGGTCGGCACGTCCGTGAACTCGAACAGGTCGTAGTTGGCCACGACCACCTGGCCCCCCGGTGAGACGGCGATGGCCGAGCCGAGCGGCGGGCTGGCGAGCGTCGTGTACCCCCAGCCGTGCAGCTGGCCGGACACGACCGATCCCATCCAGACGACCCCCTCCTCGGTGCTCGCCAGCCACGTCCCCGACGCCGCGTCGGAGAAGACGGTCGCGAAGTTGAACACCTGGGGCCTGGCCGGGTCGACCTTGAGGTTCGTGTTGTCCTGGTAGGTGATCGATCCCGTGTCGGCGTCGATCTCGAAGAGCCAGAGGTTCGAGTCGGCGGAGCCGACCGAGCAGTTGGCGACCAGCAGCGAGGTGCCATCGACGGCGATGCTGTTGATGCCGCGCTGGGCCCGGGGGTTGTAGGGCGCAGCGCCCAGGATCGTTCCGGTCGGCACCTTGACGAGGCAGATGTAGCCGTCCTCACCGCCCGTCGCCACCACGGCCTCGCCGTCGTCGGCCCCGGCGACGTACTGCACGCTGCGGATGTTGACGAGGCCATAGGGGTTGAGCGGGGGCTCGTGCCGGAGATCGGCCTCCATGCACTGCTCGAGGCCGGACAGAGTCCATGCCGTCAGGTACCCGTTGGCGTGGCCGACCACGAGGCGCGAGCCGCCCCCGACGCTGACGACGGCGCCGCAGTTGGCGGCGCCGAAGGCGCCGTCGTAGGCGATCTGCGTCACCGGGCTCATCTGATCCCAGCCCCCATCGGCCTTCCACAGGGTCATGGCCGAGTCGGTCCCCGACGTCACGAGCAACCCCTGGCCGATGACGGTGATCATCTGGACGCCCTCGGACTCGGGGTTGGCCGCCGCCGCCGAGATGAGCGGTCCCTGGGTCGCCGAGGCCTCGTAGGTGAACACGCCGAGCGACCCGTCCCACCGCCCGATGGCGAAGTGGTCCCCGTCGACGAACTGGGCGGCCTGGGCCATGGTGTAGGTGCTCCCGCCCGGGGTGAGGGGGATGGTGCTCGGCCCGGTGGCGCCCGGGGGGAACTCCACACCGGCGTCGGCCAGGGCCTGCCGGGAGAGCAGCACCGGGGGGACCGCGGCCGCTCGCTGTCGCTGTGCCATCCGTCCGGCCCCTCCCTCGTCGCGTGCCGCCTCAGGCTACGCTCCGTGCCGGAACCTGTCGATGGTCACTCTGGGTCACTCGGGCCGTGGGACCGAGCCCTGTCGCTCGTCAGTCGTCCCTGACGACGGCGGGGGAGTGGCGGAAGAACTGCTCGACGTCCCGCTCGTAGACGTAGTCGGAGCCCTTGTCGCCTCCCAGCGTCCTCCGCAGCCGGACCGACTGCCAGAAGCTCTCCACCGCGCCCGCGGACGTGAACTGGAACGT
>DASVEC010000319.1:0-4750 GCA_036380755.1 Iamia sp.
CCGTGCAGGCGGGCCGGCTTGTCGCGCTTGCCGCCCTCGTCCTTGACGTACTCGCGGGTGGTGCGCTGCTTCTTCCCCATCTGCCGCAGGGTGACGAGGAAGCCTCCGAGGTAGCCCATCAGATGCCCACCTCTCCTTCGAGCTCGCGGTTGCGCCGGGCCGCCCACTGGGCGGCGGACAGCAGGCCGTAGCAGACGGCCATGATCACGACGCCGGCCCCGGCGACGAGGAAGGGGTTCCAGTCCTCGTCGTCACCGATCCGGAAGGCGGTGATGAGGAGGAACCAGCCCAGGGCCACGGGGATCAGGACCTTCCACCCGAGCATCATCAGCTGGTCGTAGCGGACCCGGGGCAGCGTGGCCCGGAACCACACGAACATGAAGAGGAAGGCGAAGAGCTTCACCGTGAACCAGATCGTGCCCCACATCCACCCGGGGCCGATGAGGACCGGACCGGAGGGCCCGCCGAGGAAGAGGGTCACGATGATCGCCGACATGGTGACCGTGTTCATGAACTCGGCCAGGAAGAAGAGGGCGAAGCGGAACGAGGAGTACTCGGTGTTGAACCCGCCGACCAGCTCCTGCTCGGCCTCGACCAGATCGAAGGGCGGACGGTTGAGCTCGGCGGTGGCCGCGATCAGGAAGACGATGAACGGGACCACGCCGGTGGCCCACAGGTTCCAGTCCCACCCGGTCTGGGCTGAGACGATGCCGTTGGTGCTCAAGGTCCCCGACACCAGCACGACGGTGACGACCGAGAGGCCGAGGGCGGCCTCGTAGGAGACCATCTGGGCCGAGGCCCGGACCGAGCCGAGGAGCGGGTACTTCGATCCCGACGACCAGCCCGCCAGCATGATCCCGTAGACGGCGATGCTCGACATGGCCAGGATGAACAGGACCCCGATCGGTGGGTCGGCCAGCTGCATCAGGGTGGTGTGGCCGAACACCCGGATGGTGCCGCCCTTGTCGCCGCTGAAGTCGCCGCCGATCGGGATCACGGCGAAGACGAGGAAGGCCGGGATCGCCGTCAGGTACGGCGCCAGGACGAAGACGCGCCGATCGGCCCGGTCGGGCAGCGAGTCCTCCTTCATGAAGAACTTGAGCCCGTCGGCCACGGTCTGGAACAGACCGAACGGACCGGCCCGGTTGGGACCGATGCGGTTCTGCAGATCCGAGATGGCCTTGCGCTCGAACCACACCATGAAGAGCACGGAGACGAGCAGCAGGACGAGGGCGAGCACGCCCTTCACCAGGACGACGAGGACGTCGCCACCGCTGAGGTCGTCGACCAGCAGCGGGTCGAGGGCGAGGATCGAGGAGATCACGTGGTCTCCACCCGGACCTCGGTGACGGGCTGGCCCACGTCGACCAGGTCGCCGGCGCCGCCGCTGCGCCGCAGGGCCACGGCCACCACGCCGCGCGGCACGCCGGGATCGGCCACCACGGGGAGGGTGATGGTGGCGCGGGGCGAGATGGCCCGGACCCGGGTGCCGCTCTCGACGCCGAGGCGATCGAGGGCGGTGGGGTGCACCCGCAGCGGGGCGTCCGCCGCCAGCCCGGCGAGCGCCGGTGCGCTCTGGACGAGCGTGCCGTCGTCGTACATGGTCCGGTGGACGACCAGGCGCAGGGCGTAGGAGTCGACCGGCGGCACCGGCGTCGGCTCGGGCGCGACGAACGTGATGCCCCCGTTCTCGTGATCAGATCGGACGGTTTCCCGTTCGATCTGATCACCGGTTGCGTCGGAGGGGTCGTCGGTGGAGTCGGGGGTGCCCTCGGCCTGCTCGCCGGAGGGCTCGGGGAGCTCCTCGTCGGCGGCGGCGGCCTCGTGGTCGGGGGCATCCTCGTCGGGGGCGATGGTGTCGGCGTCGTCCGGGGCCGCCACGCCCTCGTCGGTGACCTCGGTCGTGGTGAGGGGGGCGGCGGGCAGTGGGGCGACGACGCCGTCGCCGGTGGCCGCCAGCAGCTCGGCGGTGATGCCGGCATGGCTGGGGGCGACGGAGGTGATCTCGGCCCAGATGTCGGCCACGGACTCGAGGCCCAGGTCGGTGCCGAGGCGCATGGCCAGCTCGGCGGCCACCATCCACGCCGGCCGGGCGGTGCCGGGCGGCGTCACGGCCTGGCCGAGGGTGCTGATCCGACCCTCGATGTTGGTGTGGGTGCCGGTGACCTCGCCGGGGCCGGCGGCGGCGAACACGATGTCGGCCCGGCCCGACGACTCGGTGAGGAAGAGGTCGGTGGCGACGATGGTGCGGGCGCCGGCCATGGCCGCGGCGGCGAGCTCGTGGTCGGGGAAGTCGGCCAGCGGATCGGCGCCGAGGAGGATCAGCACGTCGATCTTGCCCTCGGCCGCGGCGGTGAGGATGCCGGCGGCGTCGAGCCCGGTCGTCTCCGGGACGCGGGACCACACCACGCCCAGGCGCTCGGCGCCCGACTCCAGCGTGGTGCGCCCCGGCAGCAGGCCGGGGGCCAGGCCCATGTCGAGGGCGCCGTTGACGTTGGCCCGGCGCAGCAGCGGGAGCACCTTGGCCTCGGGCCGGGTGCGGGCCACGACGGCGGCGGCGTCGACGGTGTAGCCGGCCGACTCGGCCACCGAGCTCCGGCCCAGGGCGACGGTGATGTCACCGTCGAGCAGGCCGCGGGCCCGGGCCAGGGCGTCGGCGTCGGTGCCGTCGGGGGCCTCGCCGCCGTCGAGCAGCGCAGCGACGAGCGCGGCCAGCGTGCCGGGCGCGGGGTGGAAGGTGGCCGCGGCCAGCCCGTCGAGCGACGTGGCGGTGGGCGTGACGGCGACGAGCTCCACCCCGTCGTTGACGACGGCGTGGCGGAGCCGCAGATAGAGGACGCCGAGCTCCTCACGGGGATCGGGCCCGATCCAGAGGACGGTGCCGCCGGGCGCGCAGAGCCCGTCGATCGTGGCCCGGGGCAGTCCCAGCACCAGATCGGCGGGCAGGCCGTCGCCCATCTGGGCGTCGACGTGGTCGGTGCCGATGACGCCCTTGGCCAGCTTGGCCCAGGCGTAGGCGTCCTCGTTGGTGAGACGGGCGCCGCCGAGCACGGCAATGGCGCCGGGGCCCTTCTTGCGGGCGGCCTTGATGGCGGTGGCCGCGGCGCGGACGGCCTCGGACCAGGTGGTCTCGACCAGGTCGCCGTCGTCGTCGCGGATCAGCGGCGCGCTCAGGCGCTCGTCGGACTCGATGGCCTCGAAGCCGAAGCGGCCCTTGTCGCACAGCCAGCCCCAGTTGACCGGGTCGATGTCGACGCCGTTCTGGCGCAGGACCCGGTTGCGGGAGGTGTCGACGACGGTGCGGCACCCCATGGCGCAGCCGTGGCAGGTCGACTCGACCTGGACCAGGTCCCAAGGACGGGCCTTGAACCGGTACGAGGTCGAGGTCAGAGCGCCGACCGGGCAGATCTGCACGGTGTTGCCGCTGTAGTAGGAGGCGAAGGGGTGGTCCGGGAAGGTGTTGACCTGGGTCTGGTTGCCCCGGTCCATGAAGTGGATCAGCGGCTCGCCGGCCACCTCGTCGGCGAAGCGGGTGCACCGATCGCAGAGGATGCAGCGCTCGCGGTCGAGCAGCACCAGGTCGCTCACCGGGATGGGCTTCTCGAAGTGGCGCTTCTCCTCGACGAAGCGGGACTCGCCCGGGCCGTGGCTCATGGCCTGGTCCTGCAGCGGGCACTCGCCGCCCTTGTCGCAGACGGGGCAGTCGAGGGGGTGGTTGACCAGCAGGAGCTCGAGCACGCCGGTCTGGGCCTTGACGGTGACCGGGGTGCCGGTCTCGACCGTCATGCCGTCGGTGCACTCGATCATGCAGGACGGCTGGAGGGCGGGGCCCCGGCCGGTGTCGATCTCGACGAGGCACTGCCGGCACATGCCGACCGGCTTCATGCGCGGGTGGTAGCAGAACCGGGGGATGTAGACGCCGGCCCTCTCGGCCGCGTCGATCACCAGCTCGCCCTTGGCCGCGGCGACCTCCTGGCCGTCGACCTTCACGCTCACCGTGGTCTCGGCCTCGACGTCGGTCACGACGCCACCTCCGCCGTCGTCGTCGGCTGGGGCACGTAGGCCCCGCCGTTGATCGCCACCGTGACCGGGATCGAACCGCCGCCGAGACGGGCCTCGAACTCGTCGCGGAACCGGGTGACCGCCGAGGCGATGGGCGACACCGCCGAGGGACCGAGGGGGCAGATGGTGGTCTGCTTCGGGGGCCAGGTGATGCCGGGGCTGATGTTGTCGCAGACGTCGAGCAGGAGGTCGAGGTCGCTCGGGCGGCCGTGGCCGTCGAGGATGCGCTCGAGGATCTTCTCGAGCCAGCTGGTGCCCTCGCGGCAGGGGGTGCACTTGCCGCAGGACTCGCGGGCGAAGAAGCGGACGACCCGGAGGGCGGCCTTCACCATGTCGGTGGTGTCGTCCATGACGACGATGGCGCCCGAGCCGAGCATGGAGCCGGCCCGGTCGACGACCCCCTTCTCCAGCGGCAGGTCGAGGTGCTCCTCGTAGAACCAGGGCGCCGAGGCACCACCGGGGATGAACGCCTTGAGCTCGTTGCCGTCGCGGATGCCGCCGCCGTAGACCGGGGCGTAGATCAGGTCGCGGAACGTCGTGACACCGAACTCGACCTCGTAGACGCCGGGGTTCCGGACGTGGCCCGACACCGCGAACATGCGGGTGCCCCGGCTGGCCTCGGCACCCAGGTCGGCGAAGGCGGCTCCGCCCTCGCGGAGGATCCACGGGAGGTTGGCCAGGGTCTCGA
>DASVEC010000320.1:0-2788 GCA_036380755.1 Iamia sp.
TCCGTCCACGTCACCCGCAGCTCGCCGTTGACCCCGGTCCCCTCGGCGGCGACGTCGGTGGGGGCGGCGGTCGGCGCGCCCGGCACGAACGGATCGGTCGGCGCGCTGCGGGGACCGTCGCCGTGGGCGTTCCGGGCCCGCATCTGGAGCTGGTACGCCTGCCCCGGGACCAGGTCCTCGATGACCCAGGCGTTGTACCCGTAGAAGACCTCCACCTCGGGGCCGGCGCCCGAGATGACATAGCTGTCGACGGGGGCCGACCCCTGACGATCGGGCTCGACGCCCTGCCACCTGATCCGCAGCGAGGTCGGGGTCACGGCCTCGACGACGATCGCGTGGGGCGGGTCCGGGGGCGTGCCCGGGGTGGCCTCGACGACGTCCGACCACGGCCCGGCGCCGTGCTCGTTGCGCGCTCGCACCCGGACGGGGTGTTCGGTCCCGTCGACGAGGCCCTCCAGGACGACCTCGTCGAGCGCGGCCGCGACCGTCACGGGTGGGTCACCGACGCCGGCGTCGATCTCGGACCCGGTGATGGCGCTCCCGCCGGTCTCCCCCGCGGCGAGCGGATCCCAGCGGACCTCGAGCTCGCCGGCATCGCCCGTGGCCACCACGGCCGTCAGGTCCGGCGCGGCCGAAGGCGGCCCCTCCGGGACGACCTCGACCGACGCGGCCGGACCCGGACCGTTGGCGTTGACGGCGCGCACCTCGACGACGGCCTCCGTCCCGTCGACGAGGTCCTCGAGCTCCGCCTCGGTCGCCGACGCCCCCACCTCGACCAGCTGCTCCCCCGTCTGCACCTCGAAGCCGGTCACGGGCGAGCCGCCGTCTCCGTCCTCGTCGAACGGGTCCCAGCTGACGGACACCACGCCGCTGGTCCCGGTGGCCACCGCCGCCACCCCGGCCGGCTCCTCGGTCGGCGGCCCGGAGGGCGTGACCGGGGAGGCGGCCGCCCGCACCCCGGGGCCGGCACCGTTCGCCGCGGCCACGGAGAACACCACGGGCACGCCGTCCTCCAGCCCGTCGATCTCCAGCTCCGTGGCCGTCGAGCCGGCCGACTCCGACCCGCCGGGCCAGGTGATCTCGAAGCCGCTGATCGCCGACCGACCGGTGCCGCCGCTCGGCACGGCTCCCCAGGACACCGTCACGGTGCCCGGCTCCCCCGTCGCCTCGGCGCTCACGCCGGTGGGCCCTGCGGTGGGGCTGCCCGGGGCGATGGGGGGAGCGATGGCCACGGGCGACCACCCGACCAGTGACCGGCTGCGCGCCGTCACCTCGACCGCCAGGCCCTCGGGGACCCCGCTCAGGACGTAGGGCTGGGGATCGTCGACCTCGACGTCGGCGAAGCCGGTGGGCCAGCCCAGACGCACGGTCTCGATCGTGGGGTCGATGGCGGCCGGGTCGCCCCAGGAGATCGCCAGCTCGCCCTCGACGGCGGTGCCGCGGACGTCGAGCTCCGACGGTGCCGCCGATGGCGGGACGACCTCGGGATCCGACTCGACCACGACGGGCGTCGCATCTCCGGCCGCGGTCCGCGCCGTCACCTCCACGTCGACCACCGCGGTCGGCGAGAGCCCGACCAGGTCGGCGCCCACGGCGTCGGGCTCGGTCTCGACGGGATCGATCCCAGGGGCCTCGACGAGCCACGCGGTCACCACCGGCTCACCGGTCTCCGGGTACCACCGCTCCCAGCTGACGTGGCGGACGCCCTCGGCGTCCGGTGCGGTCACGGCCAGCTCGGCGGCCTGCACCTCGGGGATCTGCGCGGCGACCACCGCCGGCGTGACGACCACCACCGCGGTCACGGTCGTCGCCACCAGAGCGACCGAAGCCAAGAGCCGACGCAGGTGCATGCAGATCCCTCCCACCGGAGGGGGCATCCCCTCCCCGCCCCCAACCACCCGTCGGGGTGACACGCAGTAGACACGTCCGCCTCGGGACTGTCAACGAGAGAAAAGGCGACCTGATGGTGCTTGCCAGGTCCTCCTCGTGGTGGTAGGCCATCCGGCGGTGGGGTTCGTGCGGGGCGTGACGGTGGTGGCAGCGGCGATGGTGATGACCGTCGTCTTCGGCGCGGGTTGCTCCGACGACGGCGACGATCGGGAGGGCGGCGGGACCACGACGGAGGCGGAGGCCACCCGCCGCGGGCCCTGCGACGAGATCGACGAGGACGCGCTGGAGACAACCCTCGGAACGGGTGCGGTCGTCAGCGCGACCGACGCCGCCCACTGCACCCTCGCCCGCACCGGGACCCAGATCTCCGTGACGGTCGACCAGCTCCGCGATGACGCCGACCGCTCCGACCTCGCCGGCACCGAGCGGAGCTCCGGGCCCGACGCGGACAGCCTCGAACCGTGGCCCCAGGACGACGTCGACGACGTCGGCGACGCGGCCGTCTGGCAGGAGGATCCGGCCGCCGACGGCACCTACGGCGAGCTCTCCGTGCTGGCCGACACCCGTCTGATCCGCATCACGGTGTCGGTCCCGCCCGACTATCGCCGCGAGCCCCTGGCCATGGCCACCGCCGTCGCCGGCACCGTCCTCGAGGACCTCGGCCCTCCCTGACGGTCCGCCGCGCCCCGCCAAGGCTCACAGTACTCGCAGGTGGGGGGCTTGCCGCAAGGAGCATCGATGTGCTGACACTGCTCGCCGCAGACGGGCCCGTGGGGCCGGAAGGTGACGGTGCACGATGGGCAGCGACGTGGTGGGACTCCGAGAGATCGACCGGACGCAGGTGGCGATCGCCGGCGGGAAGGGTGCGCAGCTCGGCGAACTGACGCGCCTCGCGGGC
>DASVEC010000321.1:0-8603 GCA_036380755.1 Iamia sp.
CCTCGAGGAAGACCTCGTTGAAGTCGACCTCGCCGGTGATGTGGCGGAGCGGACGGACCTCGACGCCCGGGGCCCGCAGGTCGACCAGGAAGTAGGTGATCCCCTTGCGCTTGGGCACGTCGGGATCGGTGCGGGCCAGGCACACGCCCCAGTCCGACACGTGGGCCCACGTGGTCCACACCTTCTGGCCGGTCAGCACCCACTCGTCGCCGTCGCGCTCGGCCCGCATGGCCAGCGAGGCCAGGTCGGAGCCGGCGCCGGGCTCGGAGAAGAGCTGGCACCAGCGCTCGTCGTTGCGCACGATCGGCGGAAGGTAGCGCAGCCGCTGCTCCTCGGTGCCGTGGGCGAAGAGGGCCGGCGCGGCCAGGTTGAGGCCGAGGGGGTTGAGGCGGCCGAGGTTGTAGGGCCGCAGCTCGGCCTCGATCGCCCGGGCCACGGCGGCGCCGACGTCGAGGCCGCCGTAGGCGACCGGCCAGGTGGGGACGACCAGGCCAGCGGCGGCGAAGGTCGGGTACCACTCCTCGTAGGCGCTCCGGCTGCGGACCCTCCGGATGGCGGCGCTCCCGCCCTCGGCCGCGGCCGTCCGCCACGCCTCGGGCACGTGCTCGGCCACCCACGCGGCGGTGAGCGTGGCCGCCTCGCCGGGCGCGGTGGTGCGCTCGATGCCGATGCGGTCCACGGGCCCCTACCGACCCCGGAAGTCGGGGTCGCGCTTCTCGCCGAAGGCCTTGAGCCCCTCGCGGAAGTCCTCGCTGCGCGACGACAGCTCGAGGGCGAAGGCCTCGTCGGCCAGGTGCTGCTCGAGGGCCCGCCCCTCGCCCTGGTGGAGCAGCCACTTGGTGAGCCCGAGGGCGACGGTCGGCCCGGCGGCCAGCTCGGCGGCCAGGGCCCGTGCTTCCAAAGCCACCTCGGCCGCGGGCACGGCCCGGTGGACCAGCTGCCACTCGGCGGCCTCGGTGCCGGTGAGCCGGCGGCCGAGGAGCAGCAGCTCCCGCGCCCGGATCGGGCCGACGCGCCGGGGGATCAGCCAGGTGCCGCCGCTGTCGGGCGTGAAGCCCCGCTGGCTGAACGGCTCCCAGAGCGTGGCGTCGGCCGCGGCGATGGTGAAGTCGGCGGCCACGGCGAGGTGGAGGCCGATCCCGGCGGCGTAGCCCTGGACCGCGCACACCACGGGCACCTGCACGCTACAGACCAGCGGGACGAGCCGGTGGGCGAGCGACGGGACCCGGCGCTGGATGCTGCCGACCCGGGGCCGCTCCCCGGTGGGCGCGTTGCGGGCCACGATGTCGGCCCCGCTGCAGAAGTGGTCGCCGGAGCCGGCGAGGAGGATGGCCCGTACGTCCTCGTCGCGGCCGGCGGCATCGATGGCCTCGATGAGCCCGAGCATCACCGCGTCGTCGATGGCGTTGCGCTTCTCGGGGCGGTCGAGCGTGAGGCGCAGCACGCCGTCGTCGCCCTGGTCGGCCAGCAGTCCGTCGGTCATCGATCGAACCTCTCGGAGATGGCCTCCAGCGCCTGTTGGAGGTCGGTGGCCCCGCCGGGCGGGTCGGGCAGCCGCACGGGCCCGTGCTCCCGGCTGGGGAGGAGGATGGTGGCGTGGCCCGGGGTGGTGACCTCGCCGCGCTGGTTGACGCACTCGAGGCCGAGGTCGACGGCGGGGCGGCCGCCCTCGGCCAGGTACGTACGGGTGACCGTGCCCCGCACCCACTGCGTGTCGCCCACGTAGTTGAAGAGGCGGAACTCGCAGTCGAGCTTCCAGAGCCAGGCGTCGTCGCCCATCCAGTCGGTGCAGAGGTGGATGAGCCACGTCTCGCGCATGCGGCCGTAGTCGAACGTCGTCGGGTTGCCCGAGCGCTGGGCGAACTCCGGATCCCAGTGCACCCGCTGCATGACGTCGGGGACGTTGAGCGGGTCGCGGTGGAAGAACCGAGGGATGCGGCGGCGGTTCTGGTGGGCCAGGCGGAAGGGCTTGATGCCGTAGAGGCCCATGCCCATCCCCACGTGCCAGCAGATCACGTCGGTGACGAGGAACGGTCCCTTCACCAGCGGGCCGACCACGTCGCCCTCGGCCACGTCCTCCCACCAGCGGGGCTCGGCGCCGCGGGGCGCCTCGGTCGCGTACTGGGCCTCGATCTCGTCGATCTCGGCGTCGGTGTAGGCCTTGATCTCGACCTCGTCGTACTTCTTGCGCTGGCGAGCCTTGGTGCGCTCGGTGCGGACCATGTTGCGGAGCTGGGCCGACAGCAGCGGGCCGTCGCGGTCGCGGAAGACCTGGGCCGACCACTCGTGCACGGCCCGCTCGGCGAAGTCCGACGGCTTGTCGAGCACGCCGACGAGGGCGTTGCGCCGGGTGACGTCGGTGTCGGGCACGAGGGGCGCCCACCACTCGCGGGCGCTGGCGGCGTAGAAGGCGTGGACCCCGCGCAGCGGGTCGCCCTTCATCAGCAGCTCCTCGTCGGCGGGGACGGCGGTGACCTCGTCGACCCCGATGAGCGTGTCCCCGCCGACGAGCGGCGGTGGGGCGATCGGTCCCTCCCACCGCGTCGCCGGTCCGTAGGCCGGGTCGCACCACAGCGGGTTGTCATCGCCGTAGCACTCGGCCACGTGCCGGAAGGTGTCGGTGGAGATGGCCCGGTAGTGGGGTGGACGGGGCCACGGCTCGGGGACGTTGATGCGCTCCCGGAGCCGGTCGAGCCCCTCCTCGGTGATCGTCGACGAGGTCATCAGAGGTCCTCGAGGGGGCGGCGGTCGGACTCCTGCGGCTGGCGGCCGGTGCGCAGTGGAGCGAGCGGGGCGTCGACGAGGAGCTGCCGCTTCCAGCGGGCGCCGAGGTCGATCAGCGTCGTGCTCCAGCCGGCCAGCGCCCCGCCGTCCTCCCCCGCCCGCTCGTAGGCGATCCACGTGGCCCAGTCGGGGATGGCCCAGATCACGATGGCCTCGGAGCGGTCCGCCATGGCCACCTCGTAGGCGCCAACAGCCTCCACCCCGAGCGCCTCGACCGCAGGCCGGCCGACCTCGCCCACGGCGTCAAGGAGGTCGCCGGTGGTGCCGGGCGGGACCGTGAACAGCTCGTGGGCGTAGACCTCGCCCCGGACGCCGTCGGCGCAGAGCTGCTCGACGCTGCGGGTCCACTCGGTCGGGACGACGATGCGGTCGACGCCACCGCGGCGGAGGGAGGCGGCCACGGCCCACCACTCGGCCAACGACGGATCCTGGTCGCGCCCGCCGCCGGTCTCGTGGGCGAAGTTGGCCGCCAGCCCCTCCCAGCCGTCGAGCTCCCACATGTTCACCACCTCGGGCCACGGGCCGGTCGACCCGAGGGTGGCCCACACGCCGAGGCACAGCTGGTCGCGCTCGGCCCGGGCCACCGGGCACCAGTTGGCCGTCATGTGCTGCATGTACCGGGCCCGGTTGTGCCCGATGACGTCGATCAGCTCGTGGATGTAAACCTTGCCGGTCGACTCGCTCACGGCACCATCGTGTTCGACGGCCACTGCGGGCGGTGGTACCCGTCGAAGCGGAGCTCGCCGCCGCGCAGCTCGCGGATGGTGAGGAAGTCGCCCTTGTAGCCCTTGCGGTCGTGCGGCCCGAACTGGATGTAGGTGCCGGGCCCGCCGTTGGTGGCCGGCATCCAGCGGATCCGCTCCATGCCCTCCTTGACCCAGCGGGGGTGCGGGATGGCCGCGTTGCCGATGCCGTGGATCGCCACGCGGGCCGTGTCGTACGCCAGGGCCACGACGACGTTGCGGGTGGTGCGGCCGAAGCGCTTCTCGAACCGCTCGACCATGGCGTTGTAGTTCGGGTTGGCACCGTCCTCGCCCAGCTGGTCGACCCCGTGCCAGCCCTCCAGCCCCTCCGCCCAGGCGTTGCTGTTCGAATAGAACATGAAGGCGGTGCCCATCACGCGGGGCGGGTCCCAGTCGAGCTCCTCGAAGGCCCGGGCGAAGTGGAACGTGGCGTAGCCGTAGCCGCCGTAGTAGATCGTCTCGACGCCGAGGTCGCGCATCACCCGCAGGTCCTCGACCAGGCCCCGGGGGTTGGGCTCGAGCTTCACCTCGCGCACGACCTGGAGACCCATCGAGATGGCGGTGTCGCGGAAGTAGTCGGCGTAGTCCTTGCCCGAGCTGCCCTGCTCCCAGAACATGCCGACCTTCTCGAAGCCCTTGTCGGCCATCCACTGGGCGCACATCACGCCCTCGGTGGGGATGTCGCCGTTGGCGACGGTGAAGCAGTACTCGGAGGCGAACTTGTGGGCACCGGTCCAGCCGATGCAGGCGACGCCGAGCTCGTTGACCGTGTCCTGGACCACCAGCGAGTTGTCCGAGATCAGCGGCCCCAGCACCACGACACAGCCCTGCTCCACCAGCCACCGGTACCCGTCGATGACCTTGCGGTAGTTCTCGCGGGGCAGGCCGCGCGCGTCGGCGACGACGAGCTCGATCGGGCCCCGGGTGAAGATCCCCTCGTTGAGGGCGTCCTCGATGGCCAGGATCGTCGGGTCGATCCAGTCGGCCAGCAGCTGGCCCAGATCCATGTCCACCAGGACGCCGATCTTCACCGGCTCGAAGGGATCGCCCTGCGTCGCCACGCCCCGGGTCGGGGGGTAGATGGTGATGCCCTGGACCGCCCGCTCGCCGACCGCGCCGCCGCCCTCGTACCACGACGAGCCGTCGCCCCGGCCGCCCTCCAGGTAGCTCGACGTCCCGAACGGCACCGACGACACCGCCCGGTCCTCCTCGGCGATCCCGAGATCGACCGGCGCCGGGAACATCCGCTCGGCGTAGGCGTGGTCGGGTCGGTCGTCGTCAGCCATCAGTACCTCGGAGCGTCGTTCAGTTCTTCGAACTATAGTTCAAACATGCGCCCCGACGACCTGATCATGGTGAGCGTCGACGACCACCTCGTCGAGCCTCCGGACATGTTCCGGAACGCGCCCGAGAGGTACCGGGACCAGATGCCGAAGGTCGTCCGCAAGGACGACGGGTCCGACGTCTGGGTGTTCAACGGCGCCGAGATCCCCAACATCGGCCTCAACGCGGTGGCCGGCCGGCCCAAGGAGGAGTACGGCGTCGAGCCCACCGCCTTCGACGAGATGCGCCCCGGCTGCTGGGACATCACCGAGCGGGTCAAGGACATGGACGCCGGCGGGATCCTCGGCTCGATGTGCTTCCCGTCGTTCCCCGGCTTCAGCGCTCGCCTCTTCGCCGCGGCCGACGACAAGGACATGGCCCTCGCCGTCCTCCGCGCCTACAACGACTGGCACGTCGACGAGTGGTGCGGCTCGGCGCCCGGCCGGTTCATCCCCATGGGGCTGCCGGTGCTGTGGGACGCCGATCTCGCCGCGGCCGAGGTGCGGCGTCTGGCCGACAAGGGCGTCCACTCGCTCACCTTCACCGAGAACCCGTACACGCTCGGCTTCCCCTCGTTCCACAGCGACCACTGGGATCCGCTGTGGAAGGCGCTCACCGACACCGACACGGTGCTGTCGATCCACCTGGGCTCGTCGGGGAAGCTCGCCTTCACCGCCCCCGACGCCCCCATGGACGTCCTCATCACCCTCCAGCCCATGAACATCTGCACCGCCGCCGCGGACCTCCTGTGGTCACGCATCCCCAAGCAGTTCCCCGACATCCGCATCGCCCTGTCCGAGGGCGGCACCGGCTGGATCCCCTACTTCCTCGACCGCATCGACCGCACCTACGACATGCACCACCTGTGGACCGGCCAGGACTTCGGCGACCAGATGCCATCGGACGTGTTCCGCAAGCACTTCCTCACCTGCTTCATCTCCGACCCGGTGGGCGTCCAGCTGCGCGACCTGATCGGCATCGACAACATCTCGTGGGAGTGTGACTACCCCCACTCGGACTCGTCGTGGCCCCACGCCCCCGAAGAGCTGGCCGAGGTGGCCGTCGACGTCTCCGACGAGGACCTCGACAAGATGACGTACCGGAACGCCATGCGCTGGTACTCCTACGACCCCTTCGCCCACGTGCCGAAGGAGGAGGCCACCGTCGGCGCCCTGCGGGCCCAGGCCGCCGGCCACGACGTCGCCATCCGGTCCTTCGACAAGGGCCGCTTCGAGCGGACCGGTCAGGGCATCGACCTCGGCACGATCACCCGCAAGGCCACCGCCTAGCACCCCTCTCCCGAACTCGGGGGAGTAGACGCCCAAAACCGGGCGCTTACTCCCCCGAGTTCGCTACTTCTTGTCGTAGGTGATGCCGCTCTGGTCGGCGTCCCACCAGGCGGCGGTCGGCGTCTCGTCGCGGAGCTCGCGCTTGAGGACGCGGCCCACCGGTGAGCGGGGCAGCTCGGCCCGGAGCTCGATGTAGCGGGGCAGGGCGAAGTACGGCAGCTCGTCGATGCACCAGCGGAAGAGCTCCTCCTCGGTGACCGTGGCGTCCTCCTTGGTGGTGGCGGTGATCTTGAGGTCGTCCTCGGTCAGCGCCGAGGGCACGGCGTGGACGGCGACGTCGGCCAGGCCCGGGTGGCGCATCAAGATGCGCTCGACCTCGAACGAGGAGATGTTCTCGCCCCGGCGGCGCAGGTAGTCGGCCTTGCGGTCGACGAAGTAGAGGTAGCCCTCGTCGTCGATCCGGCCCACGTCGCCGGTGTGGTACCACCAGTTGCGCGACGTCTCGACGGTGGCCTCGGGCCGGCCCCAGTAGCCCTCGAACATGGTGTGCGGGCGCTTGGGGCGGAGGACGATCTCGCCGTCGCGCCCCCGGGGCAGCTCGACGTCGTCGTCGTCGAAGATGCGGACGTCGAAGTACTCGTCGTTGACGATCCCGGCGGCGTTGGGCTTGTTCTCCACGCCCTCGGGCTGCCACGACACCAGCGACGCCTCGGTCACGCCGTAGGCGCCCGAGAAGGTCTGCACGCCGAAGCGCGCCTTCAGCGTGCTGTCGATCTCGACCGGCAGCGGGGCAGCACCGATCAGACGCAGCGAGGTGTTTGCCTCCGGCTGGCCCGAGAGCGGCTGCTCGGGGCGATCGACGTCGTTGGCCAGCAGGTAGGCCATGGTGCCGAGCGTCGAGGTGACCGTGGCCCCGACCCGGTTCATCTCGGGCCAGAACCCGGACACCGAGAAGCGCCGGTAGATCGCCGCCCGGCCGCCGTAGATCAGCGGCCCCAGCACGGCGGTGACGATGGCGTTGAAGTGGAAGAGCGGCAGCGGCGTCCACACCACGTCCTCGGCGGTGCGTCGCCAGCACACCCCGATCTGGCGGGACAGGGTGCCGTGGTAGCTGTGGCTCAGCATGCAGCCCTTCGACGGGCCGGTCGTGCCGCCGGTGTAGATGAAGGTCGCCAGCTGCGAGGGGCGGACGTCGGCGAACGGTGCCGGCGACGCGGCCAGCAGCTCGGCCCACGGGTGGACGGGCACCCGCACGTCGGGCGCGGCATCGCCGATCACGACGATCCGCTCGAGCGCCGGGACGTCGTCGGCGATGCGCTCGGCCCGCTCGGCCAGGTCGGCCTCGACGATGAGCACGCGGGCACCCGAGTCGGCCAGCTGGTGGCGCAGGTACTCGCCCTTGTAGGCGGTGTTGATCGGCACGGCGACGGCCCCGCCGACGACGATCCCCCACCAGGCGAGCATGGCCTCGGCCGAGTTCTCGATCAGGGTGGCGACCCGGTCGCCGGGCCGGACGCCGAACCCGGCCAGGGCGCCGCTCAGGCGGCCGGCGACGTCGGCCACCTCGGCGGCCGAGTGCTTGGTGCCGCAGACGTCGAGGTACTCGGCGTCGGGGTCGCTCTCCAGCCGGCCCCGGAGCAGGTCGACGACCGTCTCCCGCTCGCCGGCGATCCAGACCCGATCGGCCGAGGTCACCTGGCGCCCGTCGCGATCGACTTGATCTCGGTGTACTCCTCGAAGCCGGCCTGGCCCATCTCCCGCCCGATGCCGCTGTGCTTGTAGCCGCCGAAGGGGACGTCGGGCCCGTAGTAGAGCCCGCCGTTGACGGCCATGGTGCCGGTGCGGACCCGCTCGGCCACGGCCCGGGCCCGATCGGGCGGGCCGAAGACGGCGCCGGAGAGGCCGTAGCGGGAGTTGTTGGCCACCCGCACGGCGTCGTCGTCGCCGTCGTGGGCCTGGACGACGAGCACGGGCCCGAAGATCTCCTCCTGGGCCACCGTCGCGTCCTCCTCGACGTTCACCAGCACGGTCGGCTCGACGAACCAGCCCGTCGGCAGGGCCTCCGGGATCCCGCCGCCCGTCGCCACCTCGGCGCCCTCCTCCACCGCGGTCTGCACGTAGCCCAGCACCCGGTCGCGCTGGCGGGCGCTGATCAGCGGGCCCATCAGGTGGGCCGGGTCCCGCGGGTCGCCGTAGGGGATGGCCTGCATCGTCTCGACGGCGATGGCGACCGCCTCGTCGTAGCGGTCGCGGGGGACGACCAGCCGGGTGGTGATGGCGCAGCCCTGACCGGCGTGGGTCATCACCTGGAAGGCGGTGCTCCCGACCCCGGTGGCCAGGTCGGCGTCGTCGAGCACGATGGCGGCCGACTTGCCGCCCAGCTCCAGGAAGACGCGGGTGAGGTTGGCCGCCGCCGCGGCCATGACCTTCCGGCCGGTGGCGGTCGAGCCGGTGAACGAGACCA